>NZ_CBAICG010000053.1:0-22671 GCF_964715405.1 Solirhodobacter sp.
CAGGCCGCGATCCGTGCCGTCTCGCAGCCAAGAGACCGCATGACAGATACAAAACCACCCACCAGCCCGCCTGTCAGCAGTCCACTGCAAACTTCAAACCGGTCGCACCAAGCTCCGGCGCTGAAAACGGGCAAAAATCGAGGTGCCCCCATATGGAAACGAGTCTGGACCAAGGGGTGAATCATGGACCGGAAACGCAAGCTCGCGATGATTGCCGCAACCTTCCTGCTGGCGGCGGCGACGGGTCAGTACATGCAGAGTGGCCGCCCGCAACCTGGACTGATGGCCGCTGCTTCGGTCGCCGCCACCGTGCAGCCGCCCGCGCCGATGCCCGCCGACGCGACGCCCGTCCAGGTGTCAGCCCCGGCCGACGCCGACCCGGCACCAGACCTGCCGCTGCCCGCGAAAGCGGCCCCGCTGCCCAACGATACGGTTTCCATCGTCTTGCCGCAGGGCGAGAATGTGCCGGTGGCCCAGTCCCTGTCCTGCGATCTGGCGCTGACACTCGCGGCACGGCCGGGCGCCATGTTGTCGCTCGCGCTCACGGCACCCTGCAATGCCAACGCGCGGGTGGTTGTTCTTGCCGACGGCCTGTCTTTTACCGGCCTCACCTCGGGTGCCGGCACGTTGGCCATCGACCTGCCCGCGATGGCCGATCCGGCCCGCGTCACGGTGCGCTTTGCGGGTGGCGCCACGGTGACGGCAGGGGCCGATGTGCCCGACCTCAAGGCATTCGAACGGGTTGCCATGCAATGGATGGGCGCCGATGCCTTTGCCCTTCATGCACTTGAATTCGGCGCCGGTTTCGGCACCAAAGGCGACGTTTCCGCGGTTGCGCCCGGCACCCCGACGGACCCGGCCACGGCCAGCGGCGGCTTCCTGACCGGTCTTGGTGACGGCTCGGTGAACCTGCCGATGCAGGCCGAGGTCTATTCTGTTCCGAAGGCCCTCGCCGACGCCGGGCAGGTGAAGATCGTGCTCGATGCGCCGGTCGGCAAGGCGACCTGCGGGCGCGAGGTTCTCGGCCAGATGCTGACCGCGATACCGGGTGGCAAACCGGCCAGGTCCGATCTGACGCTGGCGATGCCGGAGTGCGACCCGGCGAGCTTTGGCCAGTTCGTCGAACTTCCCGGCGTCTTGCCCGACCTCGCCGTGGCGTCGCGCTAGGGTCACACATAGCCTGCCGAACGCAGGCTGATCTCGCGTGATTTGCCGATGATCAGGTGGTCGTGCAGTGTCAGCCCCAGCACCTGCGCGGCATCCTGGATTTGCAGCGTCATCGTGATGTCCGCATCCGACGGCGTCGGATCGCCCGAGGGATGGTTGTGCACCAGGATCATCGCCGAGGCGTTCAACTCCAGCGCCCGCTTCACCACCTCGCGCGGATAGACCGGCACATGATCCACCGTGCCGCGCGCCTGTTCCTCATCCGCGATCAGCACGTTCTTGCGGTCGAGGTAGAGCACGCGGAACTGTTCGGTTTCCCGGTGCGCCATCGCGGTGTGGCAATAGTCCAGCAGCGCGTCCCAGCTTGACAGCACCGACCGATGCATCACCCGCGCCCGGGCCATCCGTTGCGCGGCGGCCTCGACGATCTTCAGCGTATGCACAACAGCCGGGCCAACGCCCTTGACCTGCCGCAGCCGCGACCCGGGCGCCGCGATCACCCGGTTGAGGTCGCCGAACGTGTCGATCAGCGTCCGTGCGAGGGGCTTCATGTCCTGCTTCGGGATGGCCAGGAACAGGACCAGTTCCAGCAGTTCATAATCCGGCATCGCGGCCGCGCCACCTTCGCCGAAGCGGTCCCGCAGTCGGGCACGGTGCCCTTCGATATAGGACGGCAGCCGCCCCGGCGGCAGCGCGACCGCTTCGGCCTCGTCCGGCGCGAAGAGGGGCAAGGGGGCTTCGGAAAAGGCGGGCGGTCTGTGCATGGGGCAAGACTGCCGCAGCGCGGTGAAAGAAGGGTTAATGCCCGCTGTTCATCTTGGAAAAAATATTCCCGCCGGAGGCGAAGGGTTGTCAGGGGCGGAAGGCGACAGGGCCGAACCGCCCCGGCCCTGCGCAGCCGCTTCGGGTGTTCGGCGCTGAAATCGCTCCACCGGCGCGAATTTCCCCCGCTTTCGCGGGGTCGCGTCTCAGCCCTTCATGCCGTCCCAGAAGCCCTTCACCTTGGTGAAGAAAGACGAGCCTTCCGGGTTGTTGTCCTCGCTCAGTTTCTCGAACTCGCGCAGCAGGTCCTTCTGCCGTGCGGTCAGGTTCACCGGGGTTTCCACCGCCAGTTCGATCAGCATGTCGCCATGCCCGCCACCGCGCAGCGCGGGCATCCCCTTGGAGCGCAGGCGCATCTGCTTGCCGGTCTGGCTGCCCGCGGGCACTTTCACCTTGCTGCGGCCGCCGTCGATCGTGGGCACGTCGATGTCGCCGCCCAGCGCCGCTGCGGCGATCGCCACCGGCACGCGGCAATACAGGTTCACCCCGTCGCGCTGAAAGATCGGGTGCTCGCGCACCTCGATGAAGATGTACAAATCACCCGTCGGCCCGCCGCGCATCCCGGCCTCGCCCTCGCCCGCCAGGCGGATGCGGGTGCCGGTTTCCACCCCCGCCGGGATGTTCACCGACAGCGCCCGTTCCTTCTCGATCCGGCCCGCGCCGCCGCAGGCCCGGCAGGGGTTCTTGACGATCTGGCCGATACCGCCGCAGGTCGGGCAGGTCCGTTCCACGGTGAAAAAGCCCTGCTGCGCGCGCACCTTGCCCATGCCCGAGCAGGTCGGGCAGGTGACGGGCTCGCCGCCGCCCTCGGCGCCCGTGCCGTTGCAGGACACACAGGCCACCGAGGCCGGCACGCTGATCGTTTTCTGCACGCCCGCGTAGGCTTCTTCCAGCGTCACGCGCAGGTTATAGCGCAGGTCGGATCCGCGCTGGGCCCGGTTGCGCCCCCCGGCGCCACCCCGACCACCCATGAAATCGCCGAACAGATCCTCGAACACATCCGAAAACGCCGAGGCGAAATCGCCCTGACCGCGCGCACCACCGCCGCCGCCCATGCCGCCCTCGAAGGCGGCGTGGCCGTAGCGGTCGTAGGCGGCCCGCTTGGTGTCGTCCTTCAGCGTGTCATAGGCTTCGTTGACGTCCTTGAACTGCGCCTCGGCGTCGGGGTTGGACGAGTTGCGATCGGGGTGAAGCTCTTTCGCCTTCGTGCGATAGGCTTTCTTGAGCTCGTCCGCCGATGCCCCGCGCGCGACGCCGAGAACCTCGTAATAGTCCCGCTTAGCCATTCAGCACCTCTATCCGGAACGGGCGAAAGCGGCCCGTTGCCGAGCCGCTTCGCTGCCGTTCCCGTGCGGTTACGACCGCTTCTTCTTGTCGAGATCTTCGAAATCGGCATCGACGATGTCATCGTCGACCGACCGCGGGCCCTCGTCATCCGATCCGGCCGCGCCTTCGGACGCCTGCGCCTTGTAGATCGCTTCGCCCAGACGCATCGCGGCTTCGGTCAGGTTCTGGATGCCGCCCTTGATCTTGCCGACGTTGTCGCTTTCCAGCGTTTCCTCCAGCGCGCCCATCGCCAGTTCGATCGCCTCGACGGTCGAGGGGTCGACCCTGTCGCCATGCTCCTCGATCGACTTCTTGGTCGAGTGAATCAGGCTTTCGGCCTGGTTCCTGGTCTCGACCAGTTCGCGACGGGCCTTGTCGGCGTCGGCGTTCGCCTCGGCGTCCTTGACCATCTTCTCGATATCCGCTTCCGACAGGCCGCCCGAGGCCTGGATGGTGATCTTCTGCTCCTTCCCGGTGCCCTTGTCGCGGGCCGAGACAGAGACGATGCCGTTGGCGTCGATGTCGAAGGTCACCTCGATCTGCGGCATGCCACGCGGGGCGGGCGGGATCTGTTCCAGGTTGAACTGGCCCAGCATCTTGTTGTCGGCCGCCATCTCGCGTTCGCCCTGGAAGCAGCGGATCGTCACCGCGTTCTGGTTGTCCTCGGCGGTCGAGAAGATCTGGCTCTTTTTGGTCGGGATCGTGGTGTTGCGGTCGATCAGCCGGGTGAAGACACCGCCCAGCGTTTCGATGCCCAGCGACAGCGGCGTCACGTCCAGCAGCACGACATCCTTCACGTCACCCTGCAGCACGCCCGCCTGGATCGCCGCGCCAAGCGCCACGACCTCGTCGGGGTTCACGCCCTTGTGCGGTTCCTTGCCGAAGAACTTGGTGACCTCTTCGACCACCTTCGGCATCCGCGTCATGCCGCCGACCAGCACGATCTCGTCGATGTCGGCCTTCGAGACGCCGGCGTCCTTCAGCGCGGCATCGCAGGGCTTCATCGAGCGCTTGATCAGATCGGCCACCAGGCTTTCCAGCTTGGCGCGGGTCAGTTTCACGACCATGTGCAACGGCGCACCATTCGAGCCCATCGAGATGAACGGCTGGTTGATCTCGGTCTGCTGGGTCGACGACAGCTCGATCTTGGCTTTCTCGGCGGCTTCCTTCAGCCGTTGCAGCGCCATCTTGTCCTTCGTCAGATCGACGCCGTGTTCCTTTTTGAACTCGTCGGCAAGGTAGTTGACGATGCGCATGTCGAAGTCTTCGCCGCCAAGGAAGGTATCCCCGTTGGTCGATTTCACTTCGAACAGGCCATCGTCGATTTCCAGGATCGTGATGTCGAACGTGCCGCCGCCAAGGTCGTAGACGGCGATGGTCTTGGTGTCTTTCTTGTCGAGCCCGTAGGCAAGGGCCGCGGCCGTCGGTTCGTTGATGATGCGCAGAACCTCAAGCCCGGCGATCTTGCCCGCGTCCTTGGTGGCCTGGCGCTGGGCGTCGTTGAAGTAGGCGGGCACCGTGATGACGGCCTGCGTGACTTCCTCGCCCAGGTAGCTTTCGGCGGTTTCCTTCATCTTCTGAAGGATCATCGCCGAGACCTGGCTGGGCGAGTATTTCTCGCCCCGCACTTCGACCCAGGCGTCGCCGTTGCCGCCGTTCACGATGTTGAACGGCACCAGCTTGCGGTCCTTCTCGACCTCGGCATCATCGACGCGGCGGCCGATCAGGCGCTTGACGGCGTAGACGGTATTGGTGGGGTTGGTGACGGCCTGCCGCTTTGCGGACTGGCCCACCAGACGTTCACTGTCGGTAAATCCGACGACGGAGGGCGTGGTGCGCGCACCTTCCGAGTTCTCGATGACCCGCGGCTGCGATCCGTCCATGATGGCGACGCAGGAGTTCGTGGTCCCGAGGTCGATCCCGATGACTTTGGCCATATCTGTTACCTCTTCCTTCGGCGATAAGTGGGGGAAGGCCCGGATGCGGCGCCTTCTCCCGATCCCAAACCATGATCGCGCTACGCATTGCTTCGCGTGGCCCGACCGATCTTCCCGGCGTATATAAGGGGGGGTCAGGGGGCCTGCAAGCACCGCACAGACGGGAATACCGGGACAGAGCCATGAAAAATAGAGTCGATTCCGGGATGTCGGCGGCGCCGGGCGGCGCGGCGCTGACGGTGGGCGGCGTGACGGTGCATCCGGGCCACCTTGATCCCGCGGCGCAAATGGCGCTGGTCGATGACTTGCGCGCGGTGATCCGGGCCGCGCCGCTGTTCTCGCCCGTCACGCCGCGGGGCCGCGCGATGACCGTGCGGATGACCGCTGCCGGTCGCTATGGCTGGTTTTCCGACCGCGCGGGTTACCGCTACATCCCGTCGCACCCTTCCGGCGCACCCTGGCCGCCGATCCCGGAGCCTGTGCTGGCGATCTGGCGGGCGCTGGTGTCACCGACGCGGATGCCCGACTGCTGCCTGGTGAACTTCTATGCCGGGGATGCCCGCATGGGCTTGCATCAGGACCGCGACGAGGCCGATTTCACCTGGCCCGTCCTGTCCGTCTCGCTGGGGGACGAGGCGCTGTTCCGGGTGGGCGGCACCACGCGCGGCGGCCCGACGCAAAGCGTCTGGCTCCGCTCCGGCGATGTGGCGATCCTTGGCGGCGCGGCACGGCTGGCCTTTCACGGCATCGACCGGGTGCGGGCGGGCAGTTCCACCCTGCTGCCGAAAGGCGGGCGGATCAACCTGACCCTGCGGGTGGTCGACTAGCGCCCGGCGTCCCAGCTTAGCGAGGCATGGCGGCCGGTGTAGAACTCGGCGATCAGTCCGATCATCACGCACACGCCGGTGACATAGATCGGATACATCACCGAGGTGAAGTGCGGCTGATAGTTGACGAAGACAAAGCCGCGGGTCTGGTCGATCGTGTGGAACAGGGGGTTCCAGCTGAAGTAGTTGCGCAGCTTGGGCGGCAGGTTGTTCACCAGGAACATCTTGCCCGATGCAACCATGTTGGCGCGGGTGAACAGCGTGGTCAGGATGCTGACCAGGTCCGGCTGCCAGGGCCGGGCGGCCCGGAAGATCAGGCCGATGCCGACGCCGCTCAGCCAGGCGAGCAGGATCATGCCCAGAACACACGCCGGGTATTCGATCGTCACCGGGGTGACGGCCACGACATAGATGCCCAGCACCACCCCCATCGACATCAGTTGAAGATAGAGCGAACTGAGCGCCGCGGCGCAGATCGACACGATCGGATTCATCGGCGCATGTTTCATCATCGCCGAGGTCGCGCCATCGGCCGATGACACCGCAAGGATCGCGCGGGTATGCGTGAAATACATGAACACGCCCGACATGATGTAGAGCACGAAATCGCCCCGCACCCGCATCGAGGTCAGGCCGAGCACCTTGTACATGACGTAGAAGACGATGATCATCATCGCGGTCTGCATCATGTTCAGCAAAAGGCCGATGACGGCGTTGCCGTGAGACTTGCGCACGTTGCGCACCGACACGTGATAGATCAGCTCGACCTGGCTGAAGAATGTTCGCGTCGTTGAGGGGCGGATAGTGGCGCTGAACATCGTGGCATGGAACCTGCGGAATCGGTCTTTGAGCGATCAAGCTAGCGGCAAATCTTGCCCATTTCATGGCGATGAACGATATGGCACCGTCGGTTTCAATCAACAATGCGCGATGCACATGGCGCGCCGGGAGAATTGCGGTGGATCACTCACGTCTCGAAGCGGTGATGCGGACCCTGGCGCTGGAGGCCGGTGACCGCATCATGGAGGTTTACGCTTCCCCGGACTTCGCGGTGAAGACCAAATCCGACGCGAGCCCGGTGACCGAGGCCGACGAGGCCGCCGACGCGCTGATCTCGGCCGGGCTGCGGGCGGCCTTTCCCGGCGTGCCGCTGGTGACGGAAGAACAGGCCGCCTCGCACGGGCAGGCGGTGCAGACCTTCCTGATCGTCGACCCGCTCGACGGCACCAAGGAGTTCGTGCAGCGTCGCGGCGATTTCACCGTGAACATCGCCTATGTGGAAAACGGCGTGCCGATCCGCGGCGTCGTCTACGCCCCCGCCAAGGGGCGGCTTTTCTACACCCGCGCCGACGGACAGGCGGTGGAGGAAACCGGCGCCTTCGCGAAGGGCGCCGTCGGGCCGCAGACCCCGCTGCGCGTATCCGTCCCGAACAACCGCGCGCTGATGGTGGTGGCGTCGAAATCGCACCGCGATCAGGCCACCGACGATTACATCGCGCATTATGCGGTGGCCGACATGACCAGCGCCGGATCCTCGCTGAAGTTCTGCCTGGTCGCCACCGGCGAGGCCGATCTTTACCCCCGCCTTGGTCGCACGATGGAATGGGATACCGCAGCGGGCGATGCCGTGCTGCGCGGCGCCGGGGGCCAGGTCGTGCGCTTCGACGACCACACCCCGCTCGCCTACGGCAAGCCGGGCTTCGACAACCCGTTCTTCATCGCCTACGCTCCCGGCGTCGACCTCAAGGAGCCGTGATGTCCGTCCTCATCGCCATTCCCGCCCGCTATGCCTCGACCCGCTACCCCGGCAAGCCGCTGGTGGCGTTGCGCGGGCCGGACGGGGTGTCAAAGACCCTCGTGCAACGCTCGTGGGAGGCCGCGATGGCGGTGCGCGGCGCCGACCGGGTGGTGGTGGCGACCGACGACGACCGCATCCGTGACGCGGCAAAGGGGTTCGGCGCCGAGGTGGTGATGACCTCGTCCGACTGTCAGAACGGCACCGAACGCTGCGCCGAGGCCTATGACCGGCTGGGTGGCGGCTTCGAGATCGTGGTGAACCTGCAAGGCGACGCGCCGCTGACGCCGCCTTGGTTCGTCGAAGACCTCGTGGCCGGGCTGCGGGCCGATCCGGTCGCCGAAGTCGCCACTCCGGTGCTGCGTTGCGACGGTCGCGCACTGAACGGCTTTCTCGATGACCGCCGCGCGGGCCGCGTCGGCGGCACCACGGCGGTGTTCGGGCGCGACCGCAAGGCGCTCTATTTCTCCAAGGAAGTGATCCCCTACACCGGCCGTCGCTATGGCGACGACGAGGAAACCCCGGTGTTCCACCACGTCGGCGTCTATGCCTACCTCCCCTCGGCGCTGGCCGCCTATCCGCGCTGGGAGGCGGGGCCGCTGGAAAAGCTGGAGGGGCTGGAACAGCTTCGGTTCCTGGAACGCGAACGCCCGGTGCTCTGTGTCGAGGTGCAGGCGCGCGGACGCCAGTTCTGGGAACTGAACAACCCCGAGGACGTCGCCCGGATCGAGGCGATGCTGGCGGCGATGGCGGCCAGATGACGGCGGCGCCGGTCAGCGTCATCGTCGTCAGCCGCCACCGGGCGGAGGCGCTGCGGCGTTGCGTGACGGCGATCGGCCAGCTTGATCACCCGAATTTCGAGCTGATCGTGGTGGCCGATCGGGCCGGGCTGGCCGCGCTGGGCGAAGGGCCGTTCAAGGCCGTCCCCTATGACGACCCCAACATCTCGGCCGCCCGCAACCTCGGCCTCGATCAGGCGGCGGGCGACGTGGTGGCCTTCATCGACGATGACGCGGTGCCCGAGCCGACCTGGCTGTCGCGGCTGGTGGCCCCCTTCGCCGATCCGCGCGTCGGCGCGGCAGGCGGCTTCGTGCGCGGACGCAACGGCATCAGCTTTCAATGGCGCGCGATGGAGGTGGACCGGCTGGGGCAGGATCACCCGCTGGAGGTCGAACCAGATCGCGTGATGATCCGGGCGGGCGGCGCGGATCGGGCGGTGAAGACGCAGGGCACCAACTGCGCCTTTCGCCGTGCGGCGCTGGCGGCGATCGGCGGCTTTGACGCGGCGCTGCACTTCTACCTTGACGAGGCCGACGTGAACCTGCGTCTGGCCGCCGCCGGGCACCTTGCCGCCGTGGTGCCGGGGGCCGAAGTCCACCACGGCTTTGCCGAAAGCGCGCGGCGCGGCGCGGATCGCACCCCCCGCACCCTGTTTGACATCGGCGCGTCGAGCACCGTCTTCCTGCGCCGCCACGCGCCCGAGGCGGAGCAGAACGCCGCGCTCGACGCCCTGCGGACGGCGCAGCGGCTCAGGCTCGACGGGTTTCGCGCGCGCGGCACGCTGGACCCTGCCGCCGCAGACCGCCTGATCGCCACGCTGGAGGACGGCATCGCCGCGGGTCTTGGCCGCGACCTTCCGCCCCTTGTGCCCCGCGCAACGCAACCGCCGCCGTTCCGACCGCTGCCCGGCACCGGCCCGCGTCCCGGCCGCGTTCTCGCCGGTCGGCCGTGGTCGCGCACGCGCCTCGCCGCCGAGGCGGGACGCCGCGCCGGGGCCGAGGTCGTCACCGTCCTGTGCCTTGGCACGACCGCACGTCCGCACCGCGTCCGGTTCCGGCCCGAGGGATACTGGGAGCAGACCGGCGGCCTGTTCGGGCGCACCGACCGCCGCGGCCCGCGCTTCACGTTCTGGTCGTTCGCCCGCCGAGTCCGCCACGAGACGGCCCGCATCGGGATCAACCGCCCCATCGGGACGCTGCCGCCTGGATGATTGCGGCGTAACCACGCTGAAATGTTACAGTTCTGTCCGATTGTCGGGACCGGGCCTTTCGGGGCGCCGTGATTTTGACCAGAATATCAAAAAGAAACCGCTATGACGTGAGAACGGTCGCGGGGTGATTCGTTGCCGCGGCCACAGGATTGGACAAGGTATGAAACGGAAAGTCACGAAAGCTGTATTCCCGGTCGCCGGCCTCGGCACCCGGTTCCTGCCGGCGACGAAGTCGATCCCGAAAGAGATCATGACCCTCGTCGACCGCCCGCTGATCCAATACGCGATCGACGAGGCGCGCGCCGCCGGGATCGAGGAATTCATTTTCGTGACCGCACGCGGCAAGAGTGCGCTGGAGGATTACTTCGACGAATCCCCGGAACTGGAAACGAGCCTGAAGAAGTCCGGCAAGACCGCGCTGCTGGAAACGCTGCGGCAGACCTACATGGACTCCGGCACCATCGCCTATGTGCGCCAGAACCGGGCGATGGGCCTTGGCCATGCGGTCTGGTGCGCGCGTCGGCTGGTCGGCAACGAGCCCTTCGCGGTGATCCTGACCGACGACGTGATCGCGGCCGAAAAGCCCTGCCTGCAGCAGATGATGGAGGCCTATGAAGAGACCGGCGGCAATGTCGTCGCCGCGATGGAGGTTTCGCCCGAACGGACGTCCTCCTACGGCGTGCTCGACATCGCCGAGGACATGGGCGCCCTCGTGCGCGTCAAGGGCATGGTCGAGAAGCCCAGGATGGAGGACGCCCCGTCCAACCTCGCGGTGATCGGCCGTTACATCCTGCTGCCCTCGGTGATGCAGAACCTCAACCGGGCCAAGGCCGGCGCGGGCGGCGAAATTCAGTTGACCGACGCCATCGCCGAAGAAATCACGGCAGGCAACCCCGTTTACGGCTTTCGCTTCCACGGCCAGCGCTTCGACTGCGGATCGAAGGCGGGCTTCCTGCAGGCGACCGTCGCCTACGGCCTTGCGCGCGCCGATCTGCACGACGAGTTCGAGCAGTATCTGAACGAAACCGTCGCGATGCTGAAGGCGGCGCAGTAGATGCCGGGCGGCGCGCGCCCAGTGGCGTAGGGCCGCGGTGCCCGCGGCGCGCCTTCTCGATCTGACGCGGCTCGTCTCGCGGGTCGGGCGCGGCCCGCTGACCGGCATCGACCGGGTGGAACTGGCGTATCTGGATGCTTTGCTGCGCCAGCCCGAGCCGCTGTTTGCGCTGGTCCGCACCACGCTGGGCTATGTTCTGCTCGATCGGCCCGGCGCCCTGGCGCTGCATGCCCGGTTGACCGGGGTTGCCCTCTGGGGCCCCGCCGATCTGCTCGGTCGCCTCAGCCAGCGCCATGCCCCGCTGCGCGCGCGGGCCGAGGCCGACCTGCGCCGCCTTGCGCTGGGCCGCGCGCGGCCGGGCGGGCTGGCCCGGCTTCTGGCGCGGCATCTGCCGACGGCAACGGCCTACCTCAACGTCGGTCATTCCGATCTGGCGCAGGTGGTCTTTGACGCGGTCCGCCGCCTGCCGGGCGCCCGGATCACGGTGATGATCCACGACACGATCCCGCTCGACCACCCCGAATTCGCGGCACCGGGCATGCCTGCGGCCTTCGCGGCCCGGCTGCAACGGGTGGGGGCGGCGGCCGATCTGGTGCTCTACAACTCCGCCCGCAGCCGTCGCACGGCCGAGGCGGCCTTTGGTCGCTGGGGCCGGGTGCCGCCCGGCCTCGTCGCGCCGCTCGGGGTGGTGCCGGTGCCGCCCGATCCCGCCCTGCTGCCGCCGGGGCTGGATCTCGCGCGGCCCTACTTCCTCGCCCTTGGCACGATCGAGCCGCGCAAGAACCTGGGCCTGCTGCTGGACCTCTGGGACGACCTCGGCCGCGATCCGCCGCCCGGAGGCGTGCCGGGTCTGTGGATCGTCGGGCAGCGCGGCTGGGCCGGTTCGGGCCTTCTGGCCCGCCTCGACGCGCTGCCGCCGGAGGGGGCCGTGCGCGAACTGGGCGGGTTACCCGACGGCGCGGTGGCCGCGCTGATGGCGGGCGCCGCCGGTCTGCTGTTTCCCTCGCTGGCCGAAGGCTACGGCCTGCCGCCGATCGAGGCCGCCGCGCTGGGGCTGCCGGTGGTCTGCAACACGCTTGATATCTATCATGAGACGCTGGGCAATTACCCGGTTTACGCACATGTTCGTGAAGGCTATCTTTGGCGCAAAGCAGTGACAGACCTGACGGCAAGGGCAGGGGGATCGAGCGGGGCGACAGGACAGCGGCAGGCCGCCGTCCCCGCACCATCGTGGGAGACGCACTTCAAGCCCGTGTTAAGGCTGACGTGATATCCCCCCGTCCGGGCGCCGTGCGATTGGCAGCAGGACGAATATCGGTTTGGGGATTTGGCGATCATATCGGCTGCGTCTGGCGCGCAAGCGCTGGCGCATCAGGGCATTCCGCAAACGACGGGAGCTGACGTCCGTCACCAACCGCACCAATCTGATCCGGCGCACCGACATCCTGCTGTTCTCGACGCTGCGCAACGAGCGCATCCGGCTGCCCTATTTCCTGCGCTATTACCGCGATCTGGGCATCAACCACTTTCTGATCGTCGATAACGGCTCTGACGACGGCTCGCGCGAGTTTCTGGCGGAACAGCCCGACGTGTCGCTCTGGACCGCCACGGCGGGCTACAAGCGGGCGCGCTTCGGGGTGGACTGGTTGAACTGGCTGCAAATGCGCTATGGCCACAAGCACTGGACGCTGGTCGTCGATCCGGACGAGTTCTTCGTCTACCCGTTCTGCGATACCCGGTCCATCCGCGCGCTGACCGACTGGCTTGATGCCTCGTCGATCCGGTCATTCGGGGCGATGCTGCTGGACATGTATCCCAAGGGCGAGATCGACGCCCAGCCCTACCGCGAAGGCCAGGATCCGATGGAGATCGCCTGCTGGTTCGACAGCGGCAACTACATGATCAAGCGCAACGCGATCTACGGCAACCTGTGGATTCAGGGCGGGCCGCGGGCGCGGATTTTCTTTCCCGACCGGCCCGAACGCGCGCCCGCGCTGAACAAGATTCCGCTGGTGAAATGGCACCGCGATTACACCTACGTCAGTTCCACCCACATGCTGCTGCCGCGCGGGCTGAACCTCATCTATGACGAGTGGGGCGGCGAAAAGGCTTCGGGATGCCTTCTTCATGCCAAGTTCCTGCACACATTTGTCGACAAGTCCGCCGAAGAGCTGACCCGGCGCCAGCACTACGCCAACAGCCACGAATACCGCGCCTATGACGCGGGGCTGAAGGCGAATCCCGATCTCTGGTGCAAGTGGAGCGAGAAGTACATCAACTGGCGCCAGCTGGAGATTCTCGGGCTGATGTCGAAGGGCAACTGGGCATGAGGGCGAAAGGGTGACGGTCGGGTTCATCATGCTGTGCCACACCGCGCTGGATCGCGCGGCGCAGGTCGCGCGGCATTGGGCCACGCGCGACTGCCCGGTGGTGATCCATGTCGACAACCGGGTGAGCCGCCACGCCTATGAACGGCTGCAACGCGCACTGTCCGATCTGCCGAACGTCGGCTTCAGCCCGCGTTTTGCCTGCGAATGGGGCACCTGGGGGCTTGTCGCCGCCACCCAAGCCGCCGCCGAACTGATGCTGAAACGGTTTGCGGACGTGCGGCATGTCTACCTCGCCTCGGGATCGTGCCTTCCGCTGCGCCCGGTGCAGGAACTGCGGGCCTACCTTGACGAGCGGCCGACCACCGATTTCATCGAATCCGTCACCACCGAGGATGTGACCTGGACGGTGGGCGGTTTCGATGCCGAACGCTTCACCCTGCGCTTTCCGTTTTCATGGAAGAAGCACCGCAGGCTGTTCGACGGCTATGTGAAGTGGCAGCGCCGCGTCGGCTTCAAGCGCCGCATCCCCGAAGGCATCACCCCGCACCTGGGCAGCCAGTGGTGGTGCCTGACGCGGCAGACGCTGTCGGCCATCCTCGAAGATCCGCAGCGCGAGGTCTACGACCGCTACTTTCGCCGGGTCTGGATCCCCGACGAATCCTACTTCCAGACGATGGTGCGACGCTATTCGCGCAACGTCGAAAGCCGGTCCCTGACGCTGTCGAAGTTCGATTTTCAGGGCAAGCCGCACATCTTCTACGACGACCACCTGCAACTGCTGCGGCGCTCGGACTGTTTCGTGGCGCGCAAGATCTGGCCCCATGCCGACCGGCTTTACAAGGTGTTCCTGGCCGCCGACAGCGCGGGCAGCGCGCAGACCGAGCCGAACCCCGGCAAGATCGACCGCCTGTTCGCCAAGGCGGTGGAGCGGCGGACGCGCGGCCGCGCCGGGCTTTACATGCAAAGCCGCTTTCCGAACGAGAACTGGGAAAACGGCCGCACCGCCGCCCCCTTTTCGGTGTTCGAGGGGTTCAGCGAGATCTTCGAGAACTTCGAGACCTGGCTCGCCAAGGCCGCGGGCGGGCGGGTGCACGGCCACCTGTTCGCGCCGGAACGCGCGCAGTTCGCGGGCGACGAGACGGTCTACAACGGCGCGCTGTCCGACAGCGCGGCGCTGCGCGACTACAACCCCAAGGCCTTCCTGACCAACCTGATCTGGAACACGCGGGGCGAGCGGCAGTGTTTTCAGTTCGGCCCCGGCGACACCCAGGAGATCGGCCGGTTCATGGCGCTTGACCCGAACGCGCAGGTCTCGGTGATCTCGGGTGCCTGGGCGGTGCCGCTGTTCCGCTCGAACCTCAACTTCTCCGACATCCGCAAGACCGCGGCCAGGCTGCAGCGCATCGAGGGGCAGCATCTGCACGTCCTGCGCTCGCCGCAGCTCAAGGCGCGGGTGCGGATCTGGACGATGGCGGAATTCGTCGAGAACCCGATGGAACCGCTGCAAACCGTGATCGACGAAATCAGTCCGCGCGGGATGCGCCGCCTGTCCGAGGCGCCGCGGATGGTCGATCTGACCGGCTTCGGGCGCTTTCTGCAAAACCTCAAGAACCAGGGCATGCAGCCTGTGCTGATGGGCGATTTCCCGGCCGGTGATGGCCCCCCGAATTCCAGCGCGGCCCGGCGCGGCAAACCCTATCTGGTGAAGTGAACCCGTGACCGACCATCCCTTTGACTGCTTCATCATCCTTGCCGAAATGCGCACGGGCTCCAACCTGCTGGAAGCCACGCTGAACAGCTTTCCCGGCCTTGTCTGCCACGGCGAGGTGTTCAACCCCAGCTTTGTCGGCCACAAGAACAAGACCGAACTGTTCGGCATCACCGTCGAGGCGCGCGAGGCCGATCCGATCCTGCTGATCCGCCGGATGATCGCGAAGACCGAGGGCCTGCCGGGCTTTCGCTTCTTCCATGATCACGACCCGCGCGTGCTGGCCCATGCGTTGGCGGATCGCCGCTGCGCCAAGGTGATCCTGACGCGCAACCCGCTGGAAAGCTTCGTCTCGCTGATGATCGCGGTGCAGACCGGGCAATGGAAGCTGGGCGACCTGAAGAACCAGAAGACCGCCCGCGCCCGCTTTGACGCCGCCGAGTTCGAGCGGCATCTGGAACTGGTGCAGGGCTTCCAGCTTCTGGTGCAGCACGCGCTGCAAACCTCGGCGCAGACCGCTTTCTACATCGACTATGAAGACCTGCATGATCTGGACGTGCTGAACGGCCTGGCCCGCTTTCTGGGGGTCGAGGCGCGGATCGACGCGATCCCGGATGCGTTGAAGAAGCAGAACCCCGAGGAGACGCGCGACAAGGTCGTGAACCCCGACGAGATGGAGCTGGCGCTGGAGGGGCTGGACCGGTTCAACCTGTCGCGCACCCCGAGCTTCGAGCCGCGCCGCAGCCCCGGCGTGCCGAACCTCGTCGCCGCGAAGGGCGCGCCGCTGTTGTTCATGCCGATCAAGGGCGGACCCGAGGCGCGGGTGACGGCCTGGCTGGCCGAGATCGGCGGCGGTCTGACCGAAGGCTTCACCCACAAGGCGCTGCGCCAGTGGCGGCGCAGCCAGCGCAACCACCGCACCTTCACCGTGCTGCGCCATCCGCTGGCGCGCGCCCATGCCGCGTTCTGCGACCTGCTCGCCAGCGGCCGCCCGGCCGAGGTGCGGTTCGCCTTGCGTCGACTCTACAAGGTGCAACTGCCCGCCGACCCCGCCGATCCGGCCTATGACCTTTACGCCCATCGCACCGCGTTCCTGGCGTTCCTGAAATTCCTCAAGGGCAACCTCGCGGCACAGACCAGCCTCAAGGTCGATGCCGCCTGGGCCACCCAGGCCGCTGTCTTGCAAGGATTTTCGGCCATTGTCGGCCCCGATCTCGTGCTGCGCGAGGATCAACTGGCCGGGGGCCTCGCGTTCCTCGCCTCCGAGGTCGGCCTTGCGGCCCCGGCGCCGGGCGCCGAAGCGCCCGCAACGCCCTATACGCTGGCCGACGTTTTCGATGATGAAATCGAGGCCGCCGCGCGCGAGGCCTATCAGCGCGACTATGCCACCTTCGGCTTCGGTCCGTGGCGCCCCTGAACGCGGATCAGGCCGCCTTGTGGGTCGACCGCGGCTCGGTCAGCACGGCGTAAAGCTTGGCGGGGTCGGTGTTGGCGCGCAGCTTGGCGCAGGTGCCCGCGTCGCGCATCGTGCGCGACACCAGCGCCAGCGCCTTCAGGTGATCGACGCCCGCATCCTTTGGCGCGAACAGCGCGAAGACCAGATCGACCGGCTGGCGATCGACCGATTCAAAATCCATCGGCCGTTCCAGCCGGACGAATATGCCCACAATCGCCTCCAGTGACTCGATGCGGGCATGGGGCAGCGCGATGCCGTGGCCGACGCCGGTCGGCCCCAGGCTTTCGCGTTCCTGCAGGCCGTCGAAGGCGGTGCCGCCTTCGACGCCATAGACCGAGGCCGCGACCTCGGCAATCTCCTGGAACAGGCGCTTCTTGCTGGTGAGCTGTCCGATCACCTTCACGGCGCCGGGTTTCAGAATGGTGGAAAGGTCCATGAACTGCTCACTGTCCGTCACACCCGTTCGGGCGATTATTTCGTGTTCAGCGGATCGACCCAGCCGATGTTGCCATCGTCCCGGCGGTAGACCACGTTGACGCCGCTGTGCTTCTCGTTGCGAAACACCAGAACGCGCGCCCCTGCCAGTTCCATCTGCATCACCGCCTCACCGACCGACAGCGACGGGATTTGCGTCTCCATCTCGGCAATGATCAGCGGTTGCAGACTTTCCGGCTCGGCGCCCTCCGGTCCTTCCGATGACGCGAGGATATAGGACGAGGCTCCCTGGAATTCAACCGGTTCAGCGCGGACGTGCTGGTGGTCCCGCAACCGGCGCTTGTAGCGGCGCAGTTGCTTGTCCATCTTCTCGCGGCAGCCCTCGAAGGCGGCATAGACCTCGGCCGCATGGCCGCGCGCGCTAACGGTAAGCCCGGTGGACAGGTGCACCGTGCTTTCGCAGACGAATTCGTGCGCGGCGCGCGAAAAGACCACCATGGCATCGGTCGGGCGCTGGGAATACTTGGTCACCGTCTCGTCAAGCTCGGATTTGACGTGGGTCTGCAGCGCATCCCCGATGTCGATCTGCCGTCCGCTGATCTGGTACCGCATCATGCCTCCTCTGGGTCGTGCGGATCGGTGAACCTTGCGGTGCAAGGGGCCGGTCCTGTTGAGTTTTCGGAAGATGCCATGCGTTCGGCACGGGCCCTTGCAAGGTCAGTCAGTCCTTGCGGCGACGGCGCTCTGAAGAGGATGGTATCCGCATGCATCCCCTGTATTTGGCGACCGTTCGCCGGGAAATGTCAACGCCATCGTCGCGCAACCTTTCACAAATCCGGATATCCGACAGCGGCTGTCCCGCCGGTTCGGCGTCGATCAGCCGCCGGATCGCCAGCCGGATCACGTGGCTGGACACTGCGGTCCCGTCCGGCCCCGGCAGCGCGGACGAGAAGAAGATCGACAGCGGATAAAGCACGCCGTCCGCCAGCAGGGCCTTGCCCGCGACCGCACGCCCCAGCGTCGCCGGATGCAGGGCGAGCGTTTCGGCCAGTTGCTGGCGGCTCATCGGCACCAGATGCTCGGGGCCGAGCGCAAAGAACCGGCTTTGCGTGTGCACCAGCCGCGCGCCGATTCGCAGCAGCGTGTGCCCGCGCAGCCGCACCGCGCGCACCAGCGCCCGGGCGCGGCCGTGGGCGTCGTGGATGAAGGGATCGGACTGCCCCGCGACCATCTGCACCAGTTCGGTGTCAACCGCGACCATTGGCACCGCCCGCCGCCCCAACCGGGCGCGAAGTGCGCCCGAGCCGTCGCGTTCCACCACCAGATCGGGCATCAGCGGCGCGGCGGGGGCGTCGGCCTCGGGCACCGGGCGGGTGCGCAACTGGCGCAACAGGCCGCCGATGCGCTGCACCTCGGCCGCGGGCAGCCCGAGCGCGAAGGTCAGGTCGGCCCAGCGTTTCTCGGCGAACAGCGGCAGCACGCTTACCACCCGGTCGGCCATCGGCCGCGCCAGCCCGTGGTCGCCCAGTTGCAGCGCAAGGCATTCCGGCAGGCTGCGCGCCCCGACCCCCGTCGGTTCGCAGCGTTGCAGCACCGCCAGCGCTGCGGCCACCTCGGCGGGGTCAAGCGACGTCGCCTCGGCGACCTCCTCGACGCTGGAATCGAAGTAGCCATCCTCGCGCAGTTCGCCGGTCAGGTAGAGCGCGATGGCGCGCAACGTCGGCGCCAGCACCATCAACCCGATCTGCTGGCGCAGGGATTCACCCAGCGATGGCTGCGCCGCCACGGTTTCCAACGCCACGTCATAGGCGGACCGATCCGACCGCGCGACGTGCAGGAACGGGTTTTCGCTCGCCTCGCGCTCGATCTCTTGCGTCAGGTCGGGCGCGGTCATGCGCAGGATGTGCAGCGACTGCTGCATCGCCGGGGTCAGGGCGACCCCGGTGCGCAGCGACGGGCGCAGCGAGGGGCGCAGGCTCATCGCAGGCCCTGCGGCCTAAAAGATACGGAAATTCTGCCCGAGGTAGACCCGGCGCACGTTCTCATCACGGATGACCTCGTCGGCGGTGCCGCTCATCAGCACGCGGCCCTCGTGCAGGATATAGGCCCGGTCAACAATTTCCAGCGTTTCGCGCACGTTGTGGTCGGTGATCAGGATGCCGATGCCGCGGCTTTTCAGATCGTGCACCAGATGCCGGATTTCCCCCACCGCGATCGGGTCCACGCCCGCGAAAGGTTCATCGAGCATCAGGTATTTCGGGTCGGCGGCCAGGCAGCGCGCGATCTCGACCCGCCGCCGCTCGCCGCCCGACAGCGACAGGGCGGGCGCGCGCCGCAGGTGGGTGATCGAGAAATCGGACAGCAGCTCCTCCAGCCGCTCGCGCCGCTTGTGGCGCTGCGGTTCGGTGATTTCCAGCACGGCAAGGATGTTGTCCTCGACCGACAGGCCGCGGAAGATCGAGACCTCCTGCGGCAGATAACCGATGCCAAGCCGGGCGCGGCGATACATCGGCAGCCCCGTCACTTCGCGCCCGTCGATCAGCACCTGCCCGCTTTCCGGCGTCACCAACCCCGCGATGGCGTAAAAGCAGGTCGTCTTGCCGGACCCGTTGGGCCCCAGCAGCGCCACCACCTCGCCGCGGCCCAGCCACATGCTGACGTCGCGGATCACCGGGCGCTTGGAATAGCTCTTGCGCAGGTTGTTGACCCTGAGGCCGCCGCTGCCGCCCGTCACCGTCAGGTCCGGCGGCGGCGTCATGGCGAGGCCGGTTGCGTGGCGGCCGGGTGGAACACGGTCTGCACCCGCCCCTCCATCTGGCCGGTGCCGCTTTTGAGGTCGATGTCGAGCTGCTGCCCCGACATCGCGTTCTGCCCCTGGGTCAGGATCACGTCGCCGGTCATCACCACCTTGCCGTCGTCGATGGTGTAGACGGCCTGTTTTCCCTGGGCCGCCTCGCCCTGGCTGGTGAAGATCACGTTGCCGGTCGCGACCATGCGCGCGATCTGGCCCTTTGCCCCGGCCGTGCCCTTGTCGTAGTCCACCCGCACTTCGTCCGCCGCCAGCCGGATCTGGCCCTGGCCGACGATGACATGGCCGCTGAACACCGCCGTGCCATCGTTCTGGTTGACCTTCAACTGGTCGGCGGTCACCTCCACCGGCAGCGTCGGATCCTGCTTCAGCCCGCCAAAGGCGACCTGGGTGCCCTGCGCACCCGCCGCGAAGGGAAGTGCCGCAATCAGCAGCGCGGCAAGGATCGGTCGGATCGAACGCGGCATCGTGTCCCTCATTGTCCGGGCTGGTATACCAGCTTCACATCGCCGTTGAAAACCAGAACGTACTGGGTCTTGTCGGTGGCATCGGGTGCCAGCGTCATGCTCGTCGCCGTCAGGGTCACCATCGGCCCCGTGGCCGTCACCCCGCCCGTCGCCTCGACCTGCGTCTCGGTCAGCGCCGCCGTCAGATGCGGTGTCCGGATGTGGTAGTCGGTCGAGGTGTCGAGGTGCACGTCACCGGTGAACGTGACCCGGTTCGCGGGCGTGTCGATCTCGCCGGTGGCGGACCGCATCGACGCCGAAGAGCCGCCGGGCGAGTCGATCCGGGCGGCAAGGTCGGTGGCGGCCGCGCGCCCCGGCTGATCGGGGATCGGCCGCGCCACCGCGGCGGTCACCGCGACGGCACTGCCGTCGGTGGTGACCCCGGAATAGCTCGGGTTCGTCACCCGCGAGTCGCGGGCCAGCGCGTTCACATCGACCTTGGCGAAGGGAATGGCCCGCGACGGGTCAATCGTATGCGCGACAAGAAACATCGTCGACAGGATCGCCAGCGCCGCCAGCGGAAGCAGGATCTTCAGCCAGTAGACCAGGCGCGAATAGGCGTTGTCGCGCCCGCCCATCGCGTCACACCACCCCGGCGCGCAGGCAGTCGTGGATATGCAGGATCCCCACGGCCGCCCGGCTGCCCGCCGGGTCCACCACGAAAAGACAGGTGATCTTCTTCTCCTGCATCAGCGCCACCGCCGTTTCGGCCAAGGCCGCCGGGCCGATGGTGCGCGGGCTGTGCGTCATCACCTGCGCGGCGGTCAGTTCGAGCAGCCCCACCATGTGACGGCGCAGGTCGCCGTCGGTGATGATGCCGACCAGATCGCCGCCCGCATCGGTGACGCCGACCACGCCAAAGCCCTTCTGGCTGATCGTCAGCAGCACATCGCCCATCGGCGTCGACAGGGGCACCAGCGGCAGGGCCTCGGCCCGGTGCATCAGGTCGCCCACCTTGGCCAGCCGCGCCCCCAGCTTGCCGCCGGGATGGAACTGGCGGAAATCTTCGGGCGTGAACTGCCGATGCTCCATCAGCACCACCGCCAGCGCATCGCCCAAGGCCAGCGTCATCGTGGTCGATGTGGTCGGCACGATCCCGGTGCCGCAAGCCTCGGGTGCGGGCGGCAACAGGATCGCCACATCCGACTGGCGCAAGAGGGTGGAGCCTTCACGGCTTGCCACCCCGATCAGCGCGATGCCGAAGCGGCGGGTATAGGCGATGATGTCGGCCAATTCCGGCGTCTCGCCCGAGTTCGACAGCACCAGCGCCACATCGCCCTTCGCCAGCATCCCCAGATCGCCGTGGCTCGCCTCGGCGGGGTGGACGAAATGCGCGGGCGTCCCGGTCGAGGTCAGCGTGGCCGCGATCTTGCGCGCGATATGGCCCGATTTTCCCATGCCCGACACGATCACCCGCCCCGGCGCGTTCAGGATCACCCGCACCGCCTCGGCAAAGCTGTCGCCCAGGCTGGCGGACAGCACCGAAAGCGCCTCCGCCTCGGTCGAGATGACGCGGCGCGCGGTGTCAAGGAAGGTGACGGTATCGGGCATCGGCTGGGACACGGAGAACATGACCATCATTTAGGCATTGCCCGGCAGAAGTTCATCATCCCGCCCGCAAATGCAAGCGTTGCGCGGCGTTGTCCGCTCAGTGGTGGAAGATGTCGCTGATGTCGTCCACCAGCCCCATCAGGTCGAGCGCCGCGCGGGTCGGCAGGAAATCGAAGCACGCCTGCGCCATGCCGGTGCGCCCCTCGCGCGCCAGCCGCTTGTCCAATTCCGCCTTCAGCCGGTGCAGATAGAGCACGTCCGACGCGGCGTAGTCGAGCTGCGCATCCGACAGCTCTTCCGAGCCCCAGTCGCTGGTCTGCTGCTGCTTGGACACATCGACCCCGACGAGGTCTTGCAGCAGATATTTCAGCCCGTGCCGGTCGGTGAAGGTGCGGATCAGCTTGGACGCGATCTTGGTGCAGTAGACCGGCGCCGTGACCACGCCAAAGGCGTTCTGCAACGCCGCGATGTCGAACCGGGCAAAGTGAAAGAGCTTCAGCACCGCCGGATCGGCCAGCATCCGTTCGAGGTTCGGCGCATGGCGCTGGCCGCGCGCGATCTGCACCAGATGGGCGTGCCCGTCGCCCGCCGACAACTGCACCACGCAAAGCCGGTCGCGGTGCGGCAACAGGCCCATCGTCTCGGTGTCGATCGCCACCACGGGGCCAAGGGTCAGGCCGTCGGGCAGGTCGCCCTTGTGCAGATGGTTGGTCATCATCGTCTCCTTTGGGCTGACCTTCTGGCGGGCGGGGGGCCCTGCGTCAATGCCCGGCATCGGCATTGTGCGGCTCGATCCGCCCGCGCAGCGGCTTTGCCTCCAGCAGGAACGTCAGCCCGAACGCCAGTGCCGCCAGCACCGCCGAGGTCACGAAAACCGGGTGCAGCGCCTCGGTGAAGTTCGCGATCACCTGCGCGCGCAAGGCATCCGGCAGCGCCGCCACCCTCGCGGCGCTGATCG
>NZ_CBAICG010000054.1:0-22573 GCF_964715405.1 Solirhodobacter sp.
GGTTGCCCGCCCAGCCCTACTGCGCGCAACGCGGCGGGCTGGAGTATCGTGCGCGCCGCAAACACTGCGGACGGCGGCAAAAGCTTGCCCTCGGCGGCTGGCTGCATGACTTTGTGCGAGGCAAGCTGATCCACCGGCGCTGGTCACCCGAGCAGATTGCGCGCAAGCTTCGGGCCATGCATCCCGAGGATCCGACCCGCCAGATCAGCCATGAGACCATCTATGCCGCGATCTACGCGCAGCCGAGGGGCGGGCTGAAGGCGGAGATGCTCGCGGCACTGCGGCAGGCGAAACCCGCCCGCGGGTTGCGGCGCACCACCCTGTCCGGCGGCTCTATCGCCCCGGAATCGTTGCGGATCATCCACCGCCCCGAAGAAATCGAGGGCCGCCTTGTTCCCGGGCACTGGCCTTACGGCGATGCAAGCATCGCCTACCGGCTAATAGGAAGGCGATCTGATCAAGGGGGCGTTCAACCGCTCGGCAGTGGGCACGGTGGTCAAGCGCAAGACCCGCTATCTCATTCTCAGCAAGATGCGCGGCTGCACCGCTGACGCAGCGCTGGACGGCTTTACGCGACAGATGAAACGGCTGCCCGCGGCACTGCGCAAGAGCATGACCTACGACCGCGGATCGGAAATGGCCTGCCACCCGGAACTGGCGCGCGTC
The DNA here is from genome assembly GCF_964715405.1 of Solirhodobacter sp. Classification (NCBI taxonomy): domain Bacteria; kingdom Pseudomonadati; phylum Pseudomonadota; class Alphaproteobacteria; order Rhodobacterales; family Paracoccaceae; genus Solirhodobacter; species Solirhodobacter sp. The sequence continues at coordinate 667 of NZ_CBAICG010000054.1, forward strand.
TGAAGATCGACATCTGGTTTTGCGACCCGCACGCCCCCTGGCAGCGCGGCTCGAACGAGAACACCAACGGATTGCTGCGCCAGTTCTTCCCCAAGGGCACCGACCTGAGCGGCATCAGTCAGACCGAACTGAACGACGTGGCGTGACTGATGAACCAGCGCCCACGCAAGACCCTCGGATGGAAAACACCCGAGGAAGCCATGGCCGAAGAACTCGCGGCCTTCAAATCAACCGTTGCACTTGAAACTTGAATCCAAGAGGTTGCGGCAAAACGGAACTTTTCCGTCCCTTCGGTTCCCACTAGTCTGACCCCGCACACCAAGGGGGACCGTGATGGAACGGATGATCGGCGTCATCGGCGGCTCGGGCCTCTACGACATTCCGGGGCTCGTCGGCGCGCACTGGCAGACCGTCGCAAGCCCCTGGGGAACGCCGTCGGATCAGATCCTTGTCGGCCGCCTCGACGGTGTCGCGATGGCCTTCCTGCCGCGCCACGGCCGTGGTCACGTCCATTCCCCGACCGATGTGCCCTACCGCGCCAACATCGACGCGCTGAAGCGGCTGGGGGTGACCGACGTGATCTCGGTCTCCGCCTGCGGGTCGTTCCGCGAGGACATGGCGCCGGGCGATTTCGTCATCGCGGACCAGTTCATCGACCGCACGTTCGCACGGGAAAAGTCTTTCTTCGGAATGGGTTGCGTGGCCCACGTCAGCCTTGCCCGCCCGACTTGCGCGCGCCTTGGCGCGGCCTGCCTTTCGGCGGCGATCGAGGCGGGCATCACCGTGCACGACGGCGGCACCTATCTGGCGATGGAGGGGCCGCAGTTCTCGACCCTTGCCGAAAGCCGGATGTACCGCAAGCACTGGGGCGCCGACGTGATCGGCATGACCAACATGCCCGAGGCCAAACTCGCCCGCGAGGCCGAACTGTGCTATGCCTCGGTCGCGATGGTCACCGACTACGACTGCTGGCACCCCGGTCACGACGCGGTCGATGTGGCGGCCGTGATTGGCACGCTGACCGGCAACGCGGGCCGCGCGCGGGCCCTGATCGCCGGGTTGCCCGGCCGTCTCGGCGCCACCCGCGCGCCCTGCCCGCAGGGCTGCGATCACGCGCTGACCCATGCCATCATGACCGCCCCCGCCAAGCGCGACCCAGGCCTGCTGGCCCGGCTCGATGCCGTGGCGGGCCGCGTGCTGCGCTGAGATTTTCCTGAAAGGCCAATGACATGACCAAGACCGTCAAGGACTACATCCGCACCATCGCCGACTTCCCGCACGAGGGGATCCTGTTTCGCGACGTGACCACGCTGTTTCTGGATGCGCGCGGCTTTCGCATGGCGATCGACCAGTTGCTGCATCCTTATGCCGGTGTGCGGATCGACAAGGTCGCCGCGCTGGAGGCGCGCGGGTTCATCCTTGGCGGCGCCATCGCGCACCAGCTCAGCCGCGGCTTCGTGCCGATCCGCAAGAAAGGCAAGCTGCCGGGCACGACGATCGCGCAGGACTACAAGCTGGAATACGGCGAGGCAATCATGGAGATTCATGACGATGCCCTGCAACCCGGTGAAAAAGTGTTGCTGGTCGATGATTTGCTGGCCACCGGCGGCACCGCCGAGGCGGGCATCAAGCTGATCGAGCGGCTGGGCGCCAGCGTCATCGGCTGCGCCTTCGTGATCGACCTGCCCGAACTGGGCGGGCGCAAACGGCTGGAGGCGCTGGGGATGGACGTTCACGCGCTGTGCGAATTCGACGGGCATTAGCAGTTTGGCAAGAGAATCGGCGTAAATCTGAGGCTGCCCGGTGCATCGGGCGCTGCTTGCAAGAACGTAACCCCAAACCGCGCCCCGCCGGTCCCCTCCGGCGGGGGCATTTCGAAAGGAAGCTGTCAGGCGCGCAGCACCGCGCCTGGATTGAGGATGCCCAACGGGTCCAGCGCCGCCTTCACCGCCCGCATCGCCGCCAGTTTTGCGGGGTCTGAATAGCGTTCAAGGTCATCGACCTTCAGTCGGCCGATACCATGCTCGGCGCTGACCGAGCCGCCCATCGCGTGCACCATGTCGTGCACGAGCCGTTTCACCTCGCCACGCCGGTTGTCGTAGTCGGCGCGGTGGCGGCCCCGCGCGGGGAAGACGTTGTAGTGCAGGTTGCCATCGCCCAGATGGCCAAAGCAGTTCACCCGCCAGTCACCAAGCGCCGCCAGCGCGGCCCCGGCGCGGGTGATGAAGGCCGCTATCCCCGACAGCGGCAGCGAAATGTCGTGCGAGGAGATCGCGCCGATCCGGCGGTTGCCCTCGGGCAGCATCTCGCGCAGGGTCCAGAACGCGGCCCGCTGCGCCTCGGACTGGGCGATGATGCCGTCGGAGACGAGCCCCGCCACCAGCGCGTCGCCGAACAGATCGGCCAGCGCGGCCGAAGGATCCTGCCCGCGCGGCAGGCCGACGTCGATCAGCACCGACCACTCCGGCGGCACCGCGAAAGGCTGGCGGAACTCCGGCATCGTCTCGGTCAGGAAGTCGAACCCCACCCGGTGGATCAGCTCGAAGGCCGAAACGCCCTCGGCCATCCGTTCGCGCGCCATCGCCAGCAGCGTCAGCGCGGCGGCGGGGCTGTCCACCACGATCAGCGCCGCCCCCTCGGCGCCCGGAATCGGCGACAGCTTCAGACTGGCGGCCGTGATGATGGCAAGCGTGCCTTCGGATCCCACGATCAGGTCGCGCAGGTCATAGCCGGTGTTGTCCTTCCGCAGCCGCTTCAACCCATGCCAGATCGTGCCGTCGGCCAGCACCGCCTCGACCCCCAGGCACAGCTCGCGCGCATTGCCATAGCGCAGCACATTCACGCCGCCTGCGTTGGTGGCCAGATTGCCGCCGATCCGGCACGAGCCCTGCGAGGCCAGCGTCAGCGGGAACAGCCGGTCCACCGCCCGCGCCGCCTGATGCACATCGGCCAGAATTGCCCCCGCCTCGGCGATCAGCACGTTTTCCTCGGGGTAGATCGCGCGGATCGCCGCCATCCGTTCCAGCGACAGGATCAGCGGCGCGGGCCGCCCCTCGGGCATGATCTGACCACCGACAAGGCCGGTGCCGCCGCCCCAGGGCACGATCCCCACCCGCGCATCGGCGCAAAGGCGCACCACCGCCGCCACTTCGTCCACGCTGCGCGGGGCGGCCAGCGCGCCGCCCTGCCCGTAGAACCGGGCGCGCGGCTCCTCCAGATAGGCGGGGGATACCGGCTTGAGCGTGCCCTCGGGCAGCGCCGCCACCAGACGGGCGGCGAAGGCGGCATCGGCGGGGTTCAGCATCGGCATCTCCTGTCCATCCGGTCAGACCGGGCGTCGTCAGCCCGGCCCGAGGCTCCGCGCCAGATCGGCGATCGCCCGGACCGAGCGCAGATTGCGCGCCGTGATCTCCACCGGCAAGGCCATCACCCGCCTGGCGAGCGTCGAGCGGCCGAACCCCTGCGGCAGGTGCAGCCACAGCACCTTGCCACGCACGGCATAGCTTTCGCCCTCGGCCGCCAGCGTTTTCAGAAAGGCGAACCCGGCGTCGGGCAGCGCGCGTTCCATGAAGAGGGCGTGCACATGGGTCGGTTCCGCCACCGCCGGAAACGGGTTGGCGTCCAGCGCGGCCAGAAACGGCCCCCGGCCCATCACCAGGACCGGCGGGCGGAAGCCGAAGCGGGCCAGCACACCATCGGCGATGCGCGCCGACAGGGCGGCCGCGGCAAGGTCCGAGCGGAACACGGCGTTGCCGCTTTGCACATAGGTCTTGGCCGATTGCAGGCGCAGATCGGCCAGCATCGCGCGGAACTCGGCCATCGGCAGCGGGTTGACGCCCGAGACGTTCACCGCACGCAAAAGGGCGACCCAGACCGTCATGGTTCAGCCCACGTCGGTGCGGCCGCGCCGGTCACGGCGCAGGCTGGCGTAAAGCACATGGTTGCGCCAGCGCCCGTTGATCTGCAGGTAGCTTTGCGCGACGCCCTCGTATTTGAAGCCGCTCTTTTCCAGCACCCCGCGCGAGGCGGCGTTTTCCGGCAGACAGGCCGCCTCGATGCGGCTGAGGTCGAGCGCGGAAAAGGCGTGATCGACCAGCGCCGGGATCGCCTCGCTCATGTAGCCCCGGCGCGCGAAGGGCTGGCCGACCCAATAGCCCAGCGTCCCCGCCTGCGCCGGGCCGCGGCGGATATTGTCGAGCGTGATCGCCCCCACCAGCATATGATCGGCGCTGCGGATCAGGAACACCGGCAGCGCGGTGCCGCTGCGCACGGCGCGCGCGGCCCAGTAGACGCGGTTGGTGAAGGCGCGGCGCGACAGGTGATCCTCGGCCCAGGTCGGCTCCCAGGGTTGCAGGAAGGCGGCGGAGGCGCGGCGCAACTCGGTCCAGGCCGGGAAATCGGCGTGCACCGGCGGCCGCAGGATCAGCCGCTCCGTCTCGATCCGCACCTTGCGGCGCGCGCCCCACATCAGGCGGCAAGCCTCCGGCGCAGCGCCTCAAGATCGGGCGCCTCGGACACCGGGCCGTAAAGCGCCAGCGCCGCGCGCCCGGCCGTGGCCAGGTCGCCCGCGTGGCGGCGCACCTCGGCGGTGGTCACCGCGTCGATCTTGGCGACCGCCTCGTCGACATCGGGCACCCGGCCCCAGATCGACAGCAGCCGCGCCAGCCGCTCGGCGCGCGAGGACGGGCTTTCCAGCCCCATCAGCATTCCCGCCTTCATCTGCGCGCGGGCGCGGGCCACCTCGGCCTCGGTCATGTCGTCGGCCGAGCGTTTCAGCTCGTCGATGGTCAGGCCCGCCAGTTCGGCGATCTCTTCGGCCGAGGTGCCGGCGTAGATCGTGAACATGCCGGTATCCTCGTAGGCACCCGCCTGCGCGAAGATCGAGTAGCACAGCCCCCGCTCCTCGCGGATCTTCTGGAACAGGCGCGAGGACATGCCGCCGCCCAGCGCGGTCGACAGCACCTGGCTGGTGTACATCGCGTCGTCGCGATAGCCCGGCCCCTCGAAGGCGAGCGCGAAGTGCACCTGCTCCAGCGACTTCGCCTCGCGCCGTTCGCCGCCCGAAAAGCTAGCGGGCTGGATCAGGGCCAGGCCGACCGGCCTCAGCGCCCCGAACACCTCGGTGGCAATCTCGACGATGCGGTCGTGATCGACCCCGCCAGCCGCGGCCAGAATCATCTGGTCGGGGCCGTAATGTTCGCCCACGAAGCGTTGCAGGTCGTCACGATTGAAGGCGCTGATCCGTTCTGCCGGGCCGAGGATGGAGCGGCCGAAGGGCTGATCGGGGTAGGCCGCTTCCTGCAACCAGTCGAAGATCACGTCGTCCGGCGTGTCCAGCGCCTGCCCGATCTCTTGCAGGATGACGTGGCGTTCCACCTCGATCTCTTTGGGATCGAACACCGGGTTCAGCACGATGTCGGCGATCACGTCGATCGCCAGCGGCACGTCATCCTGCAGCACGCGGGCATAATAGGCCGTCATCTCGCGGCTGGTGTAGGCGTTGATGTAGCCGCCCACATCCTCGATCGCCTCGGCGATCTGCAGCGCGCTGCGGCGGGTCGTGCCCTTGAACGCCATGTGTTCGAGGAAATGCGCGATGCCGTTCTGTTCGGCCCGTTCGTGCCGCCCCCCGGCCATCACCCAGACCCCGACAGAGGCGGACTTGAGCCCCGGCATCGCCTCGGTGACGATGCGCAGGCCGTTGGGCAACGTGGTCAGGCGACAATTCACGCGGCGATCCTTTCGCGGATCAGGGTTTGCAGGGCGGCAAGGTCGTTGGGCACCTCGGTCAGACGCTCGGGCCGCTCGAAAAGGTCGGCCATCCGGGCGGGCAGCGCCGGGCGCAGGCCGATGGCAGCCTCGACGGCGTCGGGGAACTTCGCCGGGTGGGCGGTGGCCAGGGTGATCATCGGCGTGGCGCCCAGATGCTCCTCGGCCACCTTCACGCCGACGGCGGTATGCGGGCACAGCACCTCGCCGGTCTGATGATAGATGCGCTCGATGGTGAATTCGGTCTCGGCCTCGGAACAGCGGCCCGAGGCGAAGGTGGCGCGCAACCGCGTGATCGCGCCCTGGCTGATGGTGAAGCCGCCCAGCGCCAGTTCACCCATCAGTTGCGCCACGGCGGCGCCGTCGCGGCCGTAGGCATCGAACAGCGCGCGCTCGAAGTTGGACGAGACCTGGATATCCATCGACGGGCTCATCGACGGCCTGACGCCATCGGTGACATAGGCGCCCGAGGTCAGCGCGCGGTGCAGGATGTCGTTCTGGTTGGTGGCCACCACCAGCTTCTCGATCGGCAGGCCCATGCCGCGCGCAATGTAGCCTGCGAAGATGTCGCCGAAATTGCCGGTGGGCACGGCGAAGCTGACGGCGCGGTGCGGCGCGCCAAGGCTGACCGCCGAGGTGAAATAATAGACCACCTGCGCCAGCACCCGCGCCCAGTTGATCGAGTTCACGCCCGCCAGCCCGACCGCATCGCGGAAGGCGAAATCGTTGAACATGTCCTTCACGCGGGCCTGGCAATCGTCGAAATCGCCATGCACGGCCAGCGCGTGAACGTTGGACTCGGTCGGCGTCGTCATCTGGCGGCGCTGCACCGGGCTGACGCGGCCATGTGGATAAAGGATGAACACGTCGACATTGGCCAGCCCCCGGAACGCCTCGATCGCCGCCGAGCCGGTATCGCCCGAGGTCGCGCCGACGATGGTGACGCGCTTGCCCGACCGTGCCAGTGCCGCCTGAAAGAGCTGCCCGATCAACTGCATGGCGAAGTCTTTGAAGGCCAGCGTCGGGCCGTGGAACAACTCCAGCAGGAAGTGGTTCGCCCCAAGCTGCACCAGCGGCGCCCGGGCGGCGTGGCCGAAGCCCGCGTAAGCGCGCGCGATCAGGTCGCGAAACTCCGCCGCGGTGAAGGCGCCGCCAAGGAAGGGCCACATCACCCGGAACGCAGTGTCCTCGTAGCTCAGGCCCGCCAGCCCCGCGATCTCGGCGGCGGTCAGTTGCGGCACGGACTCGGGCACATAAAGACCGCCGTCGCGGGCAAGGCCGGTCAGCATCGCCTGTTCGAAGGATAGGATGGGTGCGGCGCCCCGTGTCGATATGTAGTGCATTTGTCCCCGGCCCTAGAGCTGTTTCCGCCTGATACGCCACAGAAGAAGCCCTGTCATCCCCAGCCAGCAGAGGGCGAGGGAAAACCATGTGATGGCGTAGTTCAGGTGTTCATTGCGGATGCCCGAGGTATCCACCGGGATCGGGGTGATGGCGGGGCTTTCGCCCGGCGCGGCCTTCGCGACGATCAGCACCGGCTCGGTCTTCAGCGCCGCGGCCATCTTCGCCACGTCGCGGGCGAACCAGATGTCGCCCTTCAGGTCGGGCGCGGGGGTGAAGCCGTCGGTCTCGTTCGGCCATTGCAGGTTGCCGACCAGCACGGTGGCAAAACCGGCCCGCGCCGCCGCCGCGCCGACCTCGGGAACGAAGCCGCGATCGACCATCACCCGCCGTTCCTCGGCGGTGACGAAGGGCGAGATGACGCGGTAGCCGGGGCCGGTATCACTGTCCGAGGTCAGCACATGCAGCTCTTGCGGCTGCACGTCGCCGCGGACCGTCACCGCCAGATACTGGTCGCGCCCCGGGTCCGGCTGGGTGGGCAGCGGCACCGGCGCGGCGGCGATGCGGGCCGAGATCTCGGCCAGCATCGCCTCTTTCCAGTGCAGGCGGTGCAATTGCCAGACGCCAAGGCTGACGAGGATGCCCGCGCCGATCAGACCCAGCAGGATCGGGAAGATGTAACGGCGGTTCATGCGGCTCTCCGGCAAGGAAAAAGCGCGCGCCTTGCGGCCCGCGCTTTGGGGTCAGGCGGCGCCCGGCCGGGCCCGGACGCGAGAACGGGGTGTCAGGCGCTGCCCCAGATGTAGATCGCGGCGAAGAGGAACAGCCAGACCACATCGACGAAGTGCCAGTACCAAGCGGCGGCTTCAAAGCCGACATGTTCGGTCGGCGTGAAATCGCCCCGGATCGCCCGGATCAGGCAGACCCCAAGGAAGATCGTGCCGATGATGACATGGGCGCCGTGGAACCCGGTCGCCATGAAGAACGAGGCGCCGTAGATGTTGCCGGCAAAGCCGAAGGTGGCCTCGCTGTATTCATAGGCCTGGCAGGCCGTGAAGCAGGCGCCCAGCAGCATCGCCAGGATCAGGCCGTTGATCATGTCCTTACGGTTGTTGTCGTGCACCAGCGCATGGTGCGCCCAAGTCGCCGCCGCGCCCGAGCAGAGCAGGATCAGCGTGTTGATGATCGGCAGGTGCCAAGGGTCGAAGGTCTCGATGCCCTTCGGCGGCCAGACGGCGTAAACCGCGCTTTCCGCCGCGCCGCCGGGATAGAGCGCATGCTTGAAGAAGGTCCAGAACCAGGCCGCGAAGAACATCACCTCGGACATGATGAACATGATGAAGCCGTAGCGCAGGCTGATGCGCACGACCGGGGTGTGCTCGCCGGTATTGCCTTCGCGCACCACGTCGGACCACCAGCCGAACATGACATAAAGCACCATCAGGACGCCGATCAGGAACATCCAGGGGCCCATCTGGTGCATCGCCAGCACCGCCCCGAACAGCATGATGAACGCGCCAAGAGCCCCGATGAAGGGCCAGATGGACGGCGGCAGGATTTGGTAGTCGTGGTTTCGTTCATGCGCCATAGCGATCCCTCGTCGGCTCAGTTGACAGGTGCGGCAGGGGCGGTGGTCACCGCGGCCTGCCGTTCGGGCGTTTGCGCCTCGTGAAAGGTATAGGACAACGTGATGTCCTTCAGGGTGGACATCTTCGGATCGGCCGCGATCGACGGATCGACGAAGAAGGTCACCGGCATCTCGATCTTCTCATGCGGCTGAAGCGCCTGCGTCGAGGTGCAGAAGCAGGCAATGCGCACGACGTAGCCATCCACCGCCGCGGGCGTCACGCTGTACTGCGCCTGTCCGGTGATCGGGTGGTCGGTCGTGTTCTCGGCCTCGTAGAAGGCGATCCCGGTCTCGCCCAGTCGCACCGTCATCTGGTCCTGCAACGGGTGGAACTGCCAGGGATTGCCATTCTCGGGCGCGGCGGCGAAGCGGATGGTCACCGTTCGATTCAGCGGATTTTGCGCGGCAAGGCCGGTCAACTGGCCAAGCTGCGGCCAGGCCGCCCAGGCGGCACCGCCAGCGCAAGCCGAGACCACCGCCAGCGCCGCAACTGCGCGAAAGAACGCGCCCGCCCCGCTCACGGCGTCACCCCGACGGCGGACGTCGCGGGCAGGTCGGGATGCGGTTCGTGCGACACCTTCACGATGGTCATGCCGAAGACGATGACGACGAAGGCCAGCAGCGACAGCCCGATACCGAGGTTGCGGCCAAGGCGGCGCTTGTGCAGTTCGTGATCCGGCTGGAACGACATCACCAGCCCCCCAGGCCATAGTTGCGCAGCACCGCCTGCGCCAAAAGCGCGCCGAAGTGCAGGAAAAGATACAGCAGCGAGAACCGGAACACGCGCTTTTCCAACGCGTATTTGTCGGCCTCGGCCACGGCCTCGTCACGCCGCCAGATCTTCCAGGCACCAAGCAGGAACCCCGCGTTCAGCACCACCGAGGTGGCGAGGTAGACCGGCCCGCCGATCGAGGTGAACGCCATCCCGATCGCCACCGGCACCAGCAGGATCGTGTAGACCAGGATATGCGCCCGCGTCGCCTTGCGGCCGTGCGTCACCGTCAGCATCGGCACGCCCGCGTTGGAGTAGTCTTCCTTCATGAAGAGCGCCAGCGACCAGAAGTGCGGCGGCGTCCACATGAAGATCAGCGCGAACATCAGCAGGCTTTCGACACTGACTCCGCCGGTTGCCACCGCCCAGCCGATCATTGGCGGGAAGGCCCCGGCCGCGCCACCGATGACGATGTTCTGCGGCGTCGAGCGCTTCAGCCACATCGTGTAGACGACGGCGTAGAAGAAGATCGTGAAGGCCAGCAGCGCCGCTGCGAAGACATTCGCGGCCAGCGCCAGCATCACCACCGCAATGCCCGACAGGCCCAGCCCGACCGCCAGCGCCTCGTCCGCGGTGACGCGGCCCGAGGGCACCGGCCGGCCTTGCGTGCGGCGCATCTTGGCGTCGATGTCGGCATCCCACCACATGTTCAGCGCGCCGGAAGCCCCGCCGCCCAAAGCGATGAACAGGATCGAGGAGAACGCGATGACCGGATGCACATGCACCGGCGCGACCAGCAGGCCGACCAGCGCGGTGAACACCACCAGCGACATCACGCGCGGCTTGAGGAGCTGGACGTAGTCGCCGAAGCCCGCCTCGCCGCCCTGCTCGTAGACCCGGATATCGCTCATGTCGTCCTCGTGTCGGGCGGGGCCGCGCTATGCGCGCAGGGTCCGGCCTGCGCTCAGTTGGAGGCCAGCTGCACGGACGCCGCCGGGGCATCCGCACTGGCGAACAGCTTTTTCGCCGTGACCAGCCACTTGGCGTAGTCGTCTTCGCTCAGCACCTTGACCTCGATCGGCATGAAGGCATGGTCCTTGCCGCACAGTTCCGAGCACTGACCGAAGTAAATTCCGGGTGTATCGGCCTTGAACCACGCCTCGGCCACGCGGCCCGGCACGGCGTCCTGCATCACGCCGAAGGCGGGCACCTTCCACGAGTGGATGACGTCGGCGCCGGTGATCTGCAGCACCACGGTCTTGCCGACCGGCACGACCAGCGGATTGTCGACCGCCAGCCGGTAATCGCTCTCGTCGTAGCCCGCGGCTTGCAGCTTGTCCTGCGTCAGCATGAAGCTGTCGAAGCCGATGCCCTCGTTCTTGTAGGCATAGCTCCAGAACCACTGGTTGCCGGTCACCTTCACGGTCATGTCGGCCGTCGGGATTTCTTCTTCCAGGAACAGCACCGGCAGCGAGTAGGCGCCGATGATGACCAGAATCACGATCGGGATCAGCGTCCAGGCGATTTCGAGCGGCGAGTTGTGGGTGAACTTCGACGGCGTCGGGTTCGCCTTCTTGTTGAAGCGGATCATCACGTAGACCAGCAGCAGCGACACGAAGATCACGATCCCGGTCATGATGTCGGTGATCATGCCCTCCAGGCCGTGGATGTGGCGCGCCACGATCGTGCCGGCGGGCTGGAACCCCATCGCGCCGTCGACCGGCTTGCCGATGATCGGCACGGCGGTGTCGGCGAAGGCGGCCGCCGCCGATGCGAAGAAGGCAATCCCGGCACCGAGGCCCGATTTCAACGTCGAGAGTCGCATCTTGTGTTCCCGTTGCTTCGCGGCTGGCTGGGCCGCTTTTCGGTTCACTGGCCAACCGGCGCAGTATCCCATTGTTTAGGCTTCCGGAGAAACCATATTACGGCGGGATCGACAAGCAAAACTGTTGCGGCATCGCGCCGCCTCTTGATCTGCATCAACGACACGCGAAAGGCCCGGCCATGACCCAAGACAGCTTCCGCCCCTTCGAGACCCATCTGGACGAGGCGCGCGCGCTGGCGATTCTGCGGGCGGCCACGCACGGCGCGGACGATGGCGAGTTGTTCCTCGAACGCCGCCGGTCCGAGGCGCTGGTGCTCGATGACGGGCGCATCAAGACGGCGAGCTATGACGCCTCGGAAGGTTTCGGGCTGCGCGCCGTGCGGGGCGACGTGGCGGGCTATGCGCATTCCACTCATCTGACGGAACAGGCTTTGTTGCGTGCGGCCGAAACCGCGCGGCTGGCGGTGGGCGATGGCGGCGGCACGATGGCCGACGCGCCGCAGGGCACCAACCGCAGGCTTTACACCGACGCCGATCCGATCGCGGGCGCCTCTTTCCCGGTCAAGGTCGAGGTGCTGCGCGAGATCGACGCCTACGCCCGCGGCCTTGATTCGCGCGTCGTGCAGGTCTCGGCGACCATCGCCGCCTCGTTGCAGGAGGTGGAGATTCTGCGCCCCGACGGGCTGCGCCTCACCGACGTGCGGCCGATGGCGCGGCTAAATGTCTCGGTCATCGTGGAACAGGCCGGGCGGCGCGAAAGCGGCGGCGCCGGGGGTGGCGGGCGCTGCGGCCTCGACGGCCTGATCGCCCGCGACAACTGGCAGGCGGTGGCGCGCGAGGCGCTGCGCATCGCGCTGGTGAACATCGAGGCGGTGCCCGCCCCGGCCGGGGTGATGGATGTCGTGCTGGGGCCGGGCTGGCCCGGCGTGATGCTGCACGAGGCCGTGGGCCACGGGCTGGAGGGGGATTTCAACCGCAAGGGCACCTCGGCCTTCGCCGGGTTGCTCGGGCAACAGGTCGCCGCGAAGGGCGTGACGGTGCTCGACGACGGCACCATCCCCGACCGTCGCGGCTCGATCACGGTCGATGACGAGGGCACGCCCTCGGGGCGCAACGTGCTGATCGAGGACGGGATTCTGGTGGGCTACATGCAGGATCGCCAGAACGCGCGCCTGATGGGCGTGGCCCCCACCGGCAACGGGCGGCGCGAAAGCCACGCCCATATTCCGATGCCGCGCATGACCAACACCTACATGCTGGGCGGCACCGCTGATCCGGCGGCGATTCTGGCCGAGCTGAAGGATGGCATCTATGCCGTCGGCTTCGGCGGCGGTCAGGTCGACATCACCAACGGCAAGTTCGTCTTTTCCTGCACCGAGGCCTACCGGGTGAAAGACGGCAAGATCGGCGCCCCGGTGAAGGGCGCCACCCTGATCGGCGACGGCCCCGCCGCGATGAAGCAGGTGCGCGCCATCGGCAACGACCTGGCGCTCGACCCCGGCATCGGCAACTGCGGCAAGGCCGGGCAGTGGGTGCCGGTCGGCGTCGGCCAGCCGACGCTGCTGATCGGCGGGCTGACGGTGGGCGGCTCGGCGTCCTGACGGCCGGCGGGGAGCGATTCACCGGGGGTTAACCTTACCCGTTCAGCCTGCGACTCGTGAATGAGGCGAGGTCGACATGGCGGACGGGCAGTTTACTTCTTCACCCCCCTGCACCCCACCCCCCCCGGAGGAGGACGCCCTCGCCTGGCTTCGCCTCATTCGCTCCCGCAGGGTCGGGCCGGTCACCTTCTGGCGGCTGATCGCCGACCACGGATCGGCCGCCGCCGCGCTGGCGGCGCTGCCCGAGGTCGCGCAGGCGGCCGGGGTCGAGGGCTATGCCCCCTGCCCGGTCGAGGTCGCCCGCGCCGAGGTTGCCGCCGCGCGCAAGGCGGGCGCCCGGATGGTGCTGCGCGGCATGCCGCATTACCCGGCGGCGCTGTCCGATCTGCCCGACGCCCCGCCGCTGCTCTGGGTGATCGGCGATCCGGCCCTGCTGACGCGCCCGATGGTGGCCCTGGTCGGCGCGCGCAACGCCTCGAGCCTTGGCATCCGGATGGCGCGGCGGATGGCCGCCGAGTTGAAGGAGGCGGGATTCGTCGTAGTCTCGGGCCTTGCCCGCGGCATCGACGCGGCCGCGCATGAAACCGCGCTGCCGGGTGCCACCGTGGCGGTGCAGGCCGGTGGCGTCGACACCATCTACCCCGTCGAGAACGCCGACCTTGCCCGCCGCATCGCCGAGACGGGGTGCCGACTGTCGGAACAGCCAATGGGGCTGGAACCGCAGGCGCGCCACTTCCCGGTGCGCAACCGGTTGATCTCGGGGCTGGCCCAGGCGGTTGTGGTGATCGAGGCCGCGTCGCGGTCCGGCAGCCTGATCACCGCGAAGACTGCGCTGGATCAGGGACGCGAGGTTTACGCCGTGCCCGGCCACCCGTTCGACGCCCGCGCCGGGGGCTGCAACATGCTGATCCGCGACGGCGCCACTCTGGTGCGCAGCGCCGCCGACGTGCTCGAGGCGCTGGCCCCCGCGCAAGCGCCGCCACGAAAGGAGATCGCCCCGGCCCCGCCATTCGTCACCGAGGAGAACCCCAAACGCCCGCCGTCGCGCCCGCTGCGCGAGATCGCGGCGCTGCACGGCGCCATCCTCGCCCGCCTCGGCCCCAGCCCGCTGGCCGAGGATCAACTGATCCGCGACCTCGCGCTCAGCCCGGCCGAGGTCGCGCCACACCTGCTGACGCTGGAACTGGAGGGCAAGGTGCTGCGCCAGCCGGGCGGCCTGCTGTCGAAACTGAACTGAGGACTCCGGAAGCCTACTGCCCGATCATGGCGCAGACCTCGGGAATGACCGCCCGGAACGCCGCGCAATACTCTGGCGTCGCGTACCAGACATCGGTCGAGCCGAACTGCCACGCCACCGCGATCCAGGTTGCACCCGACCGGCGATAGAGCACCTCCATATGGGTGCCGTCCATATACTCCGGGTCATTGCCGTCGCGGGCGACCAGCGGCGTCAGGCGCAGGTCGATCTGTCCGCCACCCGGCCGCTGCGGCTGCAGCGCGGCAAAGGCGACATTGCCCGCCACGCGCAACTGCCCCACCACGAACTCGACCGGCGCGCCCAGATCCCGTTCCGCAGCAGGTCGCGCCGCGTCCATCAGGGCCGCCCGCAGCGCCGTGCCGCGGGCCGGAACGTCCCAGCCGAAGGCGGGCCCGGCCAGCACCGCCAGAACCCCGGCCGCCATCATCCCCATCCGCATCGCTTGGCCGCCCTGCCTCCGCCGCACCCAATCTCCGCCCGAGCCGGTCGCCGGTCAAGCGCCGAACGCAGGGCAGAGCCTCCATTGACAATGCCCGGCCTTCGCCCGCATCTTGCCCCGCCGCCGCAAAGGCCGTGCCGAAAGAGAGTTTCATGCCAGTCGTCGTCGTCGAGTCCCCGGCCAAAGCCAAGACAATCAACAAGTATCTCGGCTCCGATTACACGGTTCTCGCGTCCTATGGCCATGTCCGCGACCTGCCCGCCAAGGATGGCTCGGTGGATCCCGACCACGACTTCGCGATGACCTGGGAGATCGCGGCCGACAGCAAGAAGCACATCCGGGCGATCACCGAGGCGCTGAAGACGGACAACGAACTGATCCTCGCCACCGACCCCGACCGCGAGGGCGAAGCGATTTCCTGGCACCTGCAGGAGGCGCTGGCGAAGGCGATCAAGAAGGATACCAAGGTCAGCCGCGTCACCTTCAACGCGATCACCAAGGCGGCGGTGACGGATGCGATGGCCCACCCGCGCCAGGTCGATACCGCGCTGGTCGAGGCCTACCTTGCCCGCCGCGCGCTGGACTACCTCGTGGGATTCAACCTGTCGCCGGTGCTCTGGCGCAAGCTGCCGGGCGCGAAATCGGCGGGCCGCGTGCAGTCGGTCTGCCTGCGCCTGATCGTCGAGCGCGAGATGGAGATCGAGGCGTTCCGCGCCCGCGAATACTGGACCGTGTCCGCCACCCTCGCCACCCCGCGCGGTCAGACCTACGAGGCGCGGCTGACCGTTCTGGGCGGCCGGAAGCTGGACAGATACGACATTCCCACCGCCGAGGCGGCCGAACTGGCGGTGCAGGCTGTCACCTCCCGCGCATTGACGGTGAAATCGGTCGAGGCCAAGCCCGCCAGCCGCAACCCCTACGCGCCGTTCATGACCTCGACCCTGCAGCAGGAGGCCAGCCGCAAGTTCGGCATGGGCGCCAAGGCCTGCATGTCGGCGGCCCAGCGACTCTACGAGGCGGGCCACATCACCTACATGCGGACCGACGGCATCGACATGGCGCCCGAAGCGGTGATGGCGGCGCGCGACGAGATCGCCCGCCGCTTTGGCCCGCAATACGTCCCCGACAGCCCGCGGATGTACAAGAACAAGGCCAAGAACGCGCAGGAAGCGCATGAATGCATCCGGCCAACCGAGATGTCGGCCGCCCCCGACACGCTGAAGATCACCGACGCCGATCAGCGCCGCCTCTACGATCTGATCTGGAAACGCACCATCGCGAGCCAGATGGCGGCCGCCCGGATGGAACGCACCACCGTCGACGTCGCCAGCGCCGACGGCCAGGTCGAACTGCGCGCGACCGGTCAGGTCGTGCTGTTCGACGGCTTCATGGCGGTCTACGACGAGGGCCGCGACGACGTCGATACGCTTGCCGGCTCGGCCGGCGGGGAAGGCGAAGACGGCGCCCGCCTGCCGCAGATCATGCAGGGCGAGCCCGCCGAAAAGCGCTCCGTTGCGCCCGAACAGCACTTCACCCAACCGCCGCCGCGCTATACCGAGGCGACGCTGGTCAAGCGGATGGAAGAGCTTGGCATCGGCCGCCCCTCCACCTACGCCTCGATCGTCACCACGATCCAGGACCGCGAATATGTGCGCAAGGACAAGAACCGCCTGATCCCCGAGGACAAGGGGCGGCTGGTGACGGCCTTCCTGACCAACTACTTCCGCAAATATGTCGAATACGACTTCACCGCCGACCTTGAAGAACAGCTTGACGATGTCTCGGCCGGCAGCCGCGACTACAAGGACGTGCTGGCCCGTTTCTGGCGCGACTTCACCGCCGCCATCGCCGAAACCGCCGACCTCAGGATCGGCGAGGTGCTGGAGAAGATCGACGATTTCCTCGCCCCCCACCTCTATCCGCCGCGCGCCGACGGGTCGGACCCGCGCCTCTGCCCGACCTGCGGCAAGGGTCGGCTGAACCTCAAGACGGCGCGCTCCGGCGGCGCCTTCATCGGCTGCTCGAACTACCCCGAATGCCGCTACACCCGCCCGATCTCGGCGGTGAACGGCGAAGAAAGCGGCATGGTCGATGGCAAGGTGCTGGGCCTCGACCCCGCCGGGCTGGAAATCTCGCTCCGGAACGGCCGCTTCGGGCCCTACGTCCAGCGCGGCGAGGCCACCGAAGGGGCGCCCAAGCCGCCGCGCGCCAGCCTGCCCAAGGGCTGGGCGCCCGACACGCTGACGCTGGAGCGGGCGCTGATGCTGCTCGACCTGCCGCGCGCGATCGGGCCGCACCCCGCCGATGGCGCGCCGGTCGAGGCCGCGATCGGCCGCTATGGCCCCTATGTGAAGCACAACACGACCTACGCGAACCTGCCCGAGGTCGAGGAGGTCTTTACCATCGGCATGAACCGCGCGGTGGAAGTGCTGGCGCAGAAAGCCACGCGCGGGCGCGGCGCGGGCGCTGCCGTAGCACCGCTGAAGGAACTGGGCGAGCATCCGGACGGCGGGCCGATGCAGGTGATGGCGGGCCGCTACGGGCCTTACGTCAAATGGGGCAAGGTCTTCGCCACGCTGCCGAAAGAGATGGAACCGGAGGCCGTGACCTTCGATGAGGCGCTGGCGCTGGTGAACGAGAAGGCCGCAAAGGGCGGCAAGGGCAAGGTTGCCAGACCCAAGGCCGCCGCCAAACCCAAGGCCGCGGCCAAGCCGAAGGCCGCCGCCAAGCCGAAGGCTGCAGCGAAACCGAAGGCCGCAGCGAAACCGAAAGTGGCCGCCAAGCCGAAGAAGACCGCGTCAAGCTGACGCCCTCGCGCGCCTTCTTCCGTTTTCAAATATCCCACGGGGGTCGCCATTGGGTCGAGCACCAATGGCGACGGGGTGCGACCCCCCGCCTGCCCGGCCGCAGGCGGCGCCGCAGTGCGGCGATTGACACCCCGACCGCCCCGCGCCACAACCGTCGGCAGGGAATTTTCGGGAGAGCCTCATGAAAAAGGTCTATGCCGACGCGGCCGCGGCGCTCGACGGCCTCTTGTTCGACGGGATGATGATCGCGTCCGGTGGCTTCGGCCTCTGCGGCATCCCCGAGTTGCTGATCGCGGCGATCCGTGACGCGGGCACCAAGAACCTCACCGTCGCATCGAACAACGCGGGCGTGGATGCATTCGGCCTCGGCATCCTGCTGCAGACGCGGCAGGTGAAGAAGATGATCTCGTCCTACGTCGGCGAGAACGCGGAATTCATGCGCCAATACCTTAGCGGCGAGCTGGAACTGGAGTTCAACCCGCAGGGCACGCTGGCCGAGCGGATGCGGGCGGGCGGCGCGGGCATTCCGGGCTTCTACACCCGCACCGGCGTCGGCACCGTCATCGCCGAGGGCAAGGAACACAAGGAGTTCGACGGCGAGACCTACATCCTGGAACGCGGCATCGTCGCCGACCTGTCGATCGTGAAGGCGTGGAAGGCCGACACCTCGGGCAACCTCGTCTTCCGCAAGACCGCGCGCAACTTCAACCCGCCCGCAGCGACCTGCGGCAAGGTTTGCGTGGTCGAGGTCGAGGAAATCGTGCCGCTCGGCTCGCTCGACCCCGACAAGATCCACCTGCCCGGCATCTATGTGCACCGCCTGATTCAGGGCGAGCACGAGAAACGCATCGAAAACCGCACCGTTCAGGCGGCCTGAGGAGGAACGATCATGGCTTGGGACCGCAACCAGATGGCCGCGCGCGCGGCACAGGAACTGCGCGACGGGATGTATGTCAACCTCGGCATCGGCATTCCGACGCTGGTCTCGAACTACATCCCCGAGGGGATCAGCGTCACGCTGCAATCGGAAAACGGGATGCTGGGCATGGGCCCCTTCCCGCTGGCGGGCCACGAGGATGCCGACCTCATCAACGCCGGCAAGCAGACCATCACCGAACTGCCGCAGACGGCCTATTTCGACAGCGCCCAAAGCTTTGCGATGATTCGCGGCGGCAAGATCGCGATGGCGATCCTTGGCGCGATGGAGGTGTCGGAAACCGGCGATCTTGCCAACTGGATGATCCCCGGCAAACTGGTCAAGGGCATGGGCGGCGCGATGGATCTGGTGGCGGGGGTCGGCCGCGTCGTGGTGGTGATGGATCACGTCAGCAAGCATGGCGAATCGAAGGTGCTGAAGGCCTGCACCCTCCCGCTCACCGGCAAAGGCGTGGTCGACCGCATCATCACCAACTTCGGCGTGTTCGACGTGGTGCCGGGCGGGTTGAAGATCGTCGAGTGCGCCACCGGGGTAAACGAGTCCGAACTGCGTGCCGCGACCGAGGCGACGATTGTCGGCTGACGACCTTCCCGCTCGGCCCGTCGTGAACGCCACGCGGGAACGCTGGCCGGAATGGCGGATGCGGGCGTCTACAGCGAATTGCGTTCCATCTGACGCAAGGACATCAGAATTCGCCCAAGTCTTGGGGCGAATTCTGATTCAAGAGGAACGCAATTCGCTTTAGTTCGACGCGGTGTGGAACACGCAACCGTCGCTGACCAGTTCCGGCGGGGTCAGGCAGAGGCCCTGCGCCACCGTCCAGGCGGCCAGCACCTTGGGCACATAGTCGCGCGTCTCGGCGACGGCAGGCACGCCACCCGCGTTCTTCACCGCGTTCTCGCCCGCGTTGTAGGCCGCCAGCACCATCACCGGATCGCTGTCGAAGGTTTTCATCAGCCAGTCGAGATAGGTCACGCCGCCCTTGATGTTCTGCGCCGGGTCGAACGCGTCGCCCACCTTGAAACGTGACGCGGTGGCCGGGATCAATTGCATCAGGCCCTGCGCCCCGGTCGAACTGACAGCCTTCGGGTTGCCGTTCGATTCGATCCCGATCACCGCCAATGCGAGCGCGGGCGAAACCTGGGTGCCGATGGTGGCCGCCAGAATCTCCTTGCCGTAACTGGTCGCGATCTGCTGCATGTCGGCCAGCCGTGGCGCCGCAACACTCTGCCCCTCGGGGCCAAGGGTCAGCGCCGCCAGCGCCTTGGCGAATCGCCCCGAGCGGTCGTCGAGCGACGGCGAGACCGAATCCCAGTACCAGCCATAGCGCGCGCTGCCGGTCGGCAGCGGCGTGACCGGGGGCAGTCCTGCCACCACGGTCGGCGCGGGCGTGATGGGCGGCGCTGGCGTGGGCGGCGGGGCGAGTCGGGCGGCCTGCTCGGCCGGGTCGATCTGCACGGTGATGAACCGCGTGGTGCCCGGCGCCGGAGGCTTGACCATATGAAACGTGGGCGGGGGGATCGCGTCGGGGGTCTGCGCCGCCCCCGGCCGGGGGCAGATCGCGACCGCAATACTCAATCCTAGCGCAATCCGCCGCATGACCTGAACCTGCTCTGCCCCGTTTCGGGTCGTTGACTCCTTTTTCGCAGATATTCGCCGGCGATTCCATCTTTTCCCGATTGCAGCCGAATCTGCCGCTTCCCGACCCGCGAAAATCACCCGGACTCAGGCCATACACGCGTGGAGTGCGTACGTATTATTAAACATTTTCATAAACTTAACCTGAATAATCGCGGTTTCGTGTGGGCAAGTGAGAAAATGTCAACTGTCCGAAAATGTACGAGTGCTGCCCAAGTGTGGCCACGATTCGGGGGCTATATGAGGACATGCCGAAACGGAAACGAACCGGAACGGAACCCGGTGAGACACCCCGAGGCGGCGAGCAACGAAAACGACCATCAACCTTATGAACCTTGAAAGGGACACCCAAATGAAACTGTTCAACATCCTGAAGAACTTCCGCGCTGACGAATCGGGCGCCGTGACCGTTGACTGGGTCGTGCTGACCGCCGCGATCGTGGGCCTGGGCATCGTCGTCATGAACACCGTCGGTGGTGGCCTGACCTCGACCGCGTCGACGCTGAAGACCAACATCATCGGCTCGCAAACGACCCCGGCGACCGCTCTCTACTGATTAGCGGCGGGTTAACTTCCCCGCTTCAAGCGACGGGCCGCGCCTTCCCGAGGGCGCGGCCTTTTCCAAACTGCGGCAACGTCGGGGATCAATCGTCCAAGCACCATCTGCGCGCCGTCGATGATCCAGGGCCAGCCGGTCGAGCAACCCAGTTTGCGAGTGTTCCAATGTACGACCGAGCCATCTCATTCGTTCGCAATACCGACGGCGCCGTGACCGTCGATTGGGTCGTTCTTGCCGGCGCAATGGTCACCCTCGCCCTGCTGATGGCCGGCGACGTGATGGGCAGTGCGAGCACCAGCGGGACGAAGTCCAACGCTCGCGCGATGTCTGTCGTCCAGAACATCAAGACGCTGGATTTCTGACACCACCAAAGGTGTCGGAACCCCGGGTCGACAATTCCTCCCAATTTCATCCTTTCGCCGCAATTCGGTGCAACAATCTCCAATCGAGAAACGAGTGGCGCGCAAGACGTCGAACGTTTCGTGACCGTATGAGAGAGGCAGAAACATGCGTTTGGTATTCAGTCTGGTCCTGGTGCTCGGCGTCGCTCTGGCCGGATTCGCAGTCTATATGGCGCGCGGAATCCTCAACCAGAACGCCGCGGCGATGGCGAATCAGGGCAAGGCGGTGGCGACCGTCCCGATCTTCGTGATCCGCAAGGATGTTGCCTACGGCGATGTTCTCAAGAAGGAAGACGTGGCGTCGGTGTCCTGGCCGCAAGACGCGGTTCCCGTCACCGCGTTCACCGATCTTGCGGTGCTGTTTCCGGACGGCGAGAACCAGACGCGCGTCGTGCTCCGTCCGATGGACAAATTCGAGCCGATCCTGACGACAAGCGTCACGGCACCCGGCGGCGATGCAGGCATAACCGCCCGGCTTGAGACGGGGATGCGGGCTTTCGCGATCAAGGTGGACGTGACGTCGGGTGTTTCGGGCTTCCTGCAACCGGGTGACCATGTCGACGTCTACTGGTCTGGCACGAATGCGACCGACCACACCGACGTGACGCGGTTGATCGAGCCGGGCATTTCGGTGATTGCGGTCGATCAATCCTCCAGTGCCGACCCGACCAAGCAGGCCACCATCGCGCGGACCGTGACAGTTCAGGTCACCCCGCAACAGGTGGCGACCCTCGCCCAGGCGCAAGCAACCGGAAAACTGGCCCTGTCGCTGGTGGGTGCCAAGGATACCACTGTGGCGAGCGCGGTCGAGGTCGACTCCAACCGCCTGCTCGGCATCCAGCAGCAGGCCCCGATCGCGGAAGCGCCGAAGCCGAAAGTCTGCACCGTGCGTCAGCGTAGCGGCGATCAGGTCGTCGAAGTGCCGATCCCCTGCACGAACTGAGCCGGACTTCGGCCCGCATGATCGCCGCGCCGCACCCGATCCTTCGGGTG
>NZ_CBAICG010000055.1:0-22197 GCF_964715405.1 Solirhodobacter sp.
CGGTCTTCTCCAGCGACACATCCAGCCCAATAAACAGCTTCATCCCGCAGTCCTCCCTTTGGATCCGATACGGGAATGGCGCCACCTTGCCCTCGATTTTGCAACGGTAACGGGCGGGTCGCGACGCAGGCCCCGTTACCGCATCTCATAGCCAAAACACGACGGTAGCGGCGAGAGCGCCGGCTGCCAGGAAGACCTTGGGCCATCCATCGTATCGGGTGGCCAGCCTGCGCCGGTCCTTCAATCACCCGACCATGATCTCGATCCCGTTGCGTCATCTGTCGCGGCGCTTGTGGTATCGGACCGGCTTGCCGTGGCTTCGGGGAAAGGACGGCCGAAGCCGCGCGATCCGTTCGTCCGTCAGCCAGAAAAGATTGCGCATGTGTCAGCCCCCGTGCGGCGCCTGACGCACGCAAACGCAGCAAGATCAATGGATCCTGACCCTGGCAACCCGGTTGGAAGACCGAGCCTGCGACCGTTCAGACTGCCAGACGCGTCACGGCACCGACCGATCCGCGCTGCACCACCGGGCAATCCACCTTGATGCGCGCCACGGGCGGCTGCTTGCCGTGAATGGCGAGGTCGATCAGAATCTCTGCCGCCTTGCGTCCCATCTCGTAGTTTGGCAGCGTCACCGTGGTCAGCGGCGGGCGGGTGTACGCTGCGATCACCTGATCGTCGTAGCCGATGATCGAAAGGTCGTCGGGAATCCTCAGCCCCGTCTCGGTTGCCGCCTGCATGGCCCCCACCGCCATCAGATCATTCCCGCAGAAAATCGCGCTCGGGCGTCGTGGCATCGCCATCAGCGTTCGCAAATGCTGACGCCCGCTGTCGGGCAGCCAATCGCCATAGTGCACCAGTTCGGGATCAAAGGGGATATCTGCCGTGGCCAGCGCATCGCGATAGCCCTGCAAGCGCTCCGCGCTCGCATCCATCCACGGCTCTCCGTTGATCAACCCGATGCGCCGGTGGCCATGGCGAACCAGGTGATCGGTTGCATTGAATCCGCCCACCGTCTCGCCCGGCAGAATCGAGGGGTGGCGCCGATCCTTGGTATAACAGTTCAACAAGACGACGGGGATTCCATCCAGATCGGGGGGCAAAGTCACCTCGCGCGTGAAGACCGTCGCATAGATCACGCCGATGAGGCTAGGATCGCGCCGGACATTTGCGATTGTCGCGGCCTCCAGCAACGCATTCGAGCGTGTCGCATGGGTCGAGACCAGAAACCCCGACTCCCACGCCGCATCCCGCGCGCCGTCGATGTTCTGCACCGGGAACACCGTGGTCGAGACCTCGTCGGCAACGTAGGCGATCGTCTGCCCGTGCCTCCCCGGTAATTTCTCGCGCCTCTTGAACGGCAGGATGTAGCCCAGATCCCGCGCCGTCGTCACAACCCGTAGTCGCGTGGAGTCCGAAATTCGCGCGCCCGTCATGCCGTTCAGAACCAGCGACACGCTCGATTGCGACACCCCCGCGGCGCGCGCCACGTCCATCATCGTGGGCCTGCGCGGCACCTGTTGCGTCTCATCCGACCCGTTTCGCACTTCACTCATGGCAGCCTCCCTGACCCGATGGACGATCATAATATTTTCACGGAAATTATCAATATTGACACGCTGACGGGCCGATGTGACCTTTCCCTCATCACCCAGCATCTCAAAGCCTAAGGCAATCAGCGGGTGAGAACATGGGAGGAACTTTCAGATGAAGACTTCGCTCGTTCTTAGTACTTTCCTGGTCGCCGCAACTGCGGGCATGGGTCAGGCGGACACGTCGCAAATGCGCATCGCCTTTTCGAACAACTACGCCGGGAACTCCTGGCGTCAGGCGATGCTGAAAAGCTATGACCTCGTCACCAAGAAGGCCGTCGCCGACAAGATCGTCGGTGCGGCAGACATCTTCACCACGGCCGACCAAGAGGTGCCGACGCAGGCTGCGCAGATCCAGAACCTGATCCTGCAGGGCTACAACGCCATCGTCATCAACGCGGGGTCGCCCGACGCGCTGAACGGCGCGGTCAAGCAGGCCTGCGACGCCGGCATCGTCGTCGTCTCGTTCGATGGGGTCGTGAATGCCCCCTGCGCCTACCGCGTCGTCGTCGACTTCGAGGCGATGGGCAAGGAAGAGGTCAACCAGATGGCCAAATTCCAGCCCAAGGGCGGCAACCTGCTGGAAATCCGCGGCCTTGCGGGCACCTCGATCGACGAGGCCATCCACAAGGGACTCCTGGAAGGCGTCGCCGCCCACCCCGAGTTCAAGATCGTGAACTCGGTCACCGGCAATTGGGACCAGACCACGGCACAGAAGGCCGTTGCCACCGTGTTGCCCTCGCTGCCCGACATCGTCGGCATCGTTGATCAGGGCGGTGACGGCTATGGTGCTGCACAAGCCTTCGCCGCCGCCGGCAAACCCCGCCCGACCATTATCATGGGCAACCGTCAGGACGAGTTGCAGTGGTGGAAAGAGCAGAAGGCGAAGGATGGCTACCAGACTTGGTCCGCCTCCATCGCGCCGGGCGTCTCGACCCTTGCCTTCTGGGTCGCCCAGCAGGTGCTCGACGGCCACAAGGACATCCCGCACGACCTGCTGGTGCCTTACCTCGCCTTCACGCAGGACACGTTCGAGGCCGAACTGCCCAACATCGAGAAAGGCAGTGTCGCCAGCCACGAATACTCGATGGAGGAATCGCTGGCGGCCATCAAGGCCAACATGAAGTGACGGGAATGCACGTGACCGCCTGAGTGGCCAGCATGGCTGCACCAGCAGACAGCATCGCCCAACTGAACGGCGTCGAAAAAAGTTTCGGCGCCGTTCAGGCCCTTGTCGGCGTGGACTTCACTGTTCGCGTCGGCGAATGCGTCGGGCTTGTCGGCCACAACGGCGCCGGCAAGTCGACCCTGATGAACATCCTCGCCGGAACCGGCACCCCCGACACCGGCCGCATCGCCATCAACGGCGCGCCCGAGCCCGCCTATTCGATCCAGCGCGCCCGCACCGTCGGCGTGCGCTGCGTGTTTCAGGAACTCTCGCTCTGCCCCAACCTCAGCGTGGCCGAGAATACCCGCGTCAGCCATGCCGCCCTCAGCCGCTGGGGCGGGGCGAAACGTGCCGCCGACCTCATCGTGCACAAGCTTGACGAGATCTTCCCCGGCCACGGCATCCAGCCCGGCGACATCGTCGGCGACCTGACGATCGGCAAGCGCCAGATGGTCGAGGTCGCGCGCGCCTTCACCGTCACCGACGACCCCCTTCACCTCGTCATCCTGGACGAGCCTACCTCCTCACTCGACGCCGAGACCGCGCGCCAGCTCCTTGCCTTCGTGCGCCGCAGCGTCGGCAACGGCATCAGTTGCGTCCTCATCTCGCACCTCTTGGGCGAGATCCTCGCCACCAGCGACCGCGTCGTCGTCATGCGCGACGGCAAGGTGGTGGCCAACGACGCCGCCCGCGCCTTCACCCGCGACAGCCTTGTGGCCTCGATGGGGGGCGCGCATGCCCGCGACAAGGCCAGCCCCCCCGCCAGCGAAGACACGACCGCGCGTCCGACGATGGTCCACGTCCACGCCAACGGGCGACGCACGACCGACCTCATCGCCCGCGAAGGCGAAATCATCGGGCTCGCGGGCCTCGCCGGGCACGGCCAGACCAAGCTTCTGATCGACGTGTTCGAGGCCTCCACCGCCCGCCGCGCCGCCATCACCGTCGCCGCCCCCACCGCGCTTGTCGCGGGCGACCGGCAGACCGACGGCATCTTCCCGCTCTGGTCGATCGCCAAGAATATCAGCATCCGTTCGCTCTCCAGCCTCCGGCGCGGTCTCTTCATCGCCCCCGATCTGGAACAGCAGATGGCCGCCATGTGGCGGGATCGCATCGGCATTCGCACCAACGACCTCGACAACAACATCCTGTCGCTGTCGGGGGGCAACCAGCAAAAGGCGCTGTTTGCCCGCGCGCTCGGCTCGGACGCGCGCATCATCCTGATGGACGATCCGATGCGCGGCGTCGACATCGGCACCAAGCTTGACGTCTACGACCTGATCCGCGCCGAGGCACGCAAGGGCCGCACCTTCCTGTGGTACACGACCGAGACCGAAGAGCTTGACAATTGCGACCGTGTCTACGTCTTTCGCAACGGCCGTATCGTGGCCGAACTTTCCCGCAGTGAACTGACCGAGGAAAAGGTCATCCACTCCTCGTTCGCGGAGACAGCACCTTGACCGCGACCTTCGACACCGCCCTGCCCCGCCGCCCGCGCAACTACGGCAAGCTTCTGCGCACCATGCTGCCCGCGCTGTCGATGACGCTGATCCTGATCGCCATCGCCTGGCTCAACCCGCGCGCCATCAGCTACTTCGGCTTCAGCCTGATGCTGAACCTCGCGATCCCCATCGCACTTGCGACCATCGCCCAGATGTTCGTCATCACGATCAATGAGCTTGACCTCTCGATCGGCACGTTCGTGGGCTTCGTCGGCTGCGTCACCGCCACCTGGCTGCACGACGCACCCTTGTTTGGCGCGCTCGTGCTTTTGGCGTCCGTCGCCGTCTACGCGGGCCTCGGCGCGCTGATCCACCTG
Organism: Solirhodobacter sp.; assembly: GCF_964715405.1. NCBI lineage: Bacteria > Pseudomonadati > Pseudomonadota > Alphaproteobacteria > Rhodobacterales > Paracoccaceae > Solirhodobacter > Solirhodobacter sp. The sequence continues at coordinate 4,580 of NZ_CBAICG010000055.1, forward strand.
CGCAACCTGCCCTCCATCGTCGTCACGCTGGGTATGAGCTTCGTCTGGCAGGGCCTCGCCATCCTGCTGCTGCCCAAGCCGGGCGGCACCGCGCCCGAATGGCTTTCCGGCTTCATGGGGCTGAAGCCACCCTTCGTCCCGTTCCCCGTCGTCGCCGCCGTGGTGATCGCGCTGGTCGTCCACTTCGGCCTGATGCGCAGCGCCTATGGCACCGTCCTGCGCGGCGCGGGCGGCAACCCGCAGGCCATCGGGCGCGCGGGCTGGTCGATCCTGCGCACCAAGGTCACGATGTTCGCGATGACAGGCGTGTTCGGCGTCATTGCGGGCATGGCGCTGATCGGGATCACCACCTCGGCCGACGCCAATATCGGCAATGGCTACACGCTGCTGTCGATCGCCGGCGTGATCCTCGGCGGGGGCGAGTTCGTGGGCGGCCGGGTCTCGCCCATCGGTGCGGTGATCGGCGCACTGACGCTGGCGCTCGCCGCCTCGCCGCTCCTGACCTTCATGCACATCCCGCCGGACTGGCAGGTGGCCGCCAACGGCATCATCCTGATCGTCGTGCTGGCCGCGCGCGCCCTCATCAGCCGGAAAGGAGGCTGAGCATGCCCGCCTTCGCCAAACTCCTGGAACGGCCGTGGATCTGGTCCTTCGTCGGGGCGCTTCTCGTCTGGCTCGCCGCGATCATCTTCACCGGCGGACATGGCGCGGGCGGCATGATCACCGCCGCGCTGTCGCTGGCGGTCTTTACCGTGATTGTCGGGCTGGGTCAGATGTTCGTCATCACGCTTGGCCCCGGCAACGTCGATCTGTCGCTGCCCGCCAATATCGGCCTTGCCAGCGCCGTGGCGATGAAGACGATGGACGGGCACGACGGCCTGATCGCCGTTGGCCTGATCGCCGCCCTCGCCAGCGGCGCCGCCATCGGCATGGCCAATTACGCGCTGATCCGCATCCTGCGCATCCCGCCGATCATTGCCACACTGTCGTCGAGCTTCATCATCCTGTCGATCGACATCAGCTACGGCCGCGGCCTCCAGATCAAACCGCCCGACGCCTTTGCCAACTTCGCCAATATCCAGTTCCTCGGCATCCCGATCCTTGCCCTCGTCGGCCTCGGACTTGCCGCCGTTGCATGGGTTGCCCTGCAACGCATGATCTATGGCCGCTCGGTGCTCGCCATCGGGCAGAACATGCGCGCGGCCAAGCTGGCCGGCATCCCGGTGGAACGCATCCGTCTCATCACCTACACCCTGTCGGGCGCGCTTGCCGGCATCAATGGTGCGCTGCTCGCGGGCTACTTCCGCGGCGCCAGCGTCGATATCGGCAATGAATACCTGCTCAGTTCGATCGCCGTCGTGGTCATCGGCGGCACCTCGGTCGCAGGCGGCAAGGCCAACGTGCCCGGCATCTGGGGTGCCTCGCTGTTCCTTGTCCTGCTTCTCACCATGCTCAACACCTTCGGGGTCAGCGCCGGTCTTCGCCTCCTTCTGACCGGCCTCATCATCGTGGGCGTCATCACTGCGGCCGGCGGGCACAAGGCCGGGCGCTAGATCAACCGGAAAGGCCGCACCATGCCCTTCGTGAACATCCGTATCGTCAAGGAAGTCATCGCCGACGATCCGGTCGGCAAGAAGACGAAAATGGCCGAAAGGATCGCGGCCGCCATCACCGAGACCACCGGCATCGGCATGGACGATGTCTGGGTCGTCTTCGAGGAAGTCGCCGCCCGCGACTGGTTCGTCGGCCAGACCAGCGTCGAAACCCGGAGGACGGGAAAGTGACCGCCGAAATCCGCGACCCGGCATTTGCCACGGTCGTCGGCCCGGCGCCGCGGGTGGAGCGGCTGGCGACCGGCTTCGACTTCACCGAGGGGCCGATCTGGCACCCGCGGGAACACCACCTGACGTTTTCGGACATGCCCGGCGACCACATGCGCCGCTGGACCGAGACCGAAGGGATCACCACGTTCCGCAAACCCTCGAACATGGCGAACGGCAACAGCTATGATGCCGAAGGTCGCATGGTGACCTGCGAACACGCCACCAGCCGAGTCACCCGCACCGAGCCCGACGGCTCCATCACCGTGCTTGCCAGCCACTATCAGGGCACCGAGCTCAACAGCCCCAATGATATCGTCGTCAAATCCGATGGGCGGATCTACTTCACCGACCCTACCTATGGCCGCATGCCCTACTATGGCGTCGAGCGCCCGCAACGGCTGGATTTTCAGGGCGTCTGGCGCGTCAATCCCGACGGGGACGGCCTGCGCCCCCTCGCCCGCGACTTCGCCCAGCCCAACGGCCTTTGTTTCTCGCGCGACGAAGCGCGGCTGTTCGTCAATGATACCGAACGCAACCACATCCGCGTCTTCGACGTGACGGCCGAGGGCGATCTCACGCAAGGCCGGGTCTGGGCGGAAGTCACCGGCACCGGCGACGGCGCCCCCGACGGCATGAAGATCGACGCCGACGGCAACCTTTACTGCTGCGGCCCCGGCGGGTTGCATGTCTTCGCCCCCGACGCCCGCTGCCTCGGCGTCATCCGCGTCCCCGAGGTCGTCGCGAACTTCACCTGGGGCGGCAGCGACATGTGCAGCATCTTCCTGACCGCCTCCACCTCGCTGTACCGCGTCCGGACCGCCACCCCCGGCATTCCGTTGTTTTGAAACCGACCGCGCGGAAAGGATATGCCATGACCGCCGATACCTCGCCCTACCGCATCATCGACCGCCGCTTTCGCCACCTGATCCAGCCCAGCGCCAAACTCGACCACCTCGCCACCGGCTTTCGCTGGGCCGAGGGGCCGGTCTGGTTCGCCGACCACCAGGTCCTGCTGTTCTCCGACATCCCGAACGAACGCATGATGCGCCTGACCTGGGACGGCCAGCTCAGCATCTTCCGCCCCCAGTCGCACTATTCCAACGGCCACACGCGCGACCGCCAGGGCCGCCTCGTCAGTTGCCAGCACGGCACCCGTTCCGTAACCCGGACCGAGGTCGACGGCACCATCACCACGCTTGCCGACCGCTTCCGTGGCAAACGCCTGAATTCGCCCAACGACGTGGTCGTGCGTTCGGACAACTCGATCTGGTTCACCGATCCCAGCTACGGCATCCTCGGCCATTACGAAGGGTTCAAGTCCACGCAGGAACAGGCCCACCGCAACGTCTTCCGGCTTGACCCCGCCACCGGCGCGCTGACCTCTGTCGTCGGCGATTTCGTTCAGCCCAACGGGCTTGCCTTCTCGCCCGACGAAAGCCTGCTCTACGTCGCCGATTCAGGGGCAAGCCACGACCCCGACGTGCCCGCGATCATCCGCGCGTTCCGCGTCCAACCTGACAACACCCTGAAGGGAGGCGAGGTCTTTGCCCATATCGACGCGGGCATCCCCGACGGCATCCGCGTCGACAGCGAGGGCAACCTGTGGTCCTCGGCGGCCGATGGCATCCATTGCTTCGCGCCTGACGGCACCCTGATCGGCAAGATCCTTGTGCCCGAAACCGTCGCGAACCTTACTTTCGGCGGGCCCAGGCGGAACCGGCTTTTCATCACCGCGACGACCTCGGTCTATGCGATCTATGTCGATGCCGTCGGCGCGGCCTGACCGGCCTGCCGCCCCATCTTGCAACCGGGCGCAATCCGCGCTCCATTGCGCCCGTCGTGCGGAACCGGCGCACTGCGCCACCGCCGAACCAGAAAGGTTCTTCAGATGACCGCCCGCAAATCCCCCTCGTCGCTTCGTTCCCGTCTCTGGTTCAACAACCCCGACGACCCCGAGATGACGGCGCTTTATCTGGAGCGCTATGTCAACTACGGCCTGACGCGGGAAGAACTGCAATCCGGCAAGCCGATCATTGCCATTGCCCAGACCGGGTCGGACCTGTCGCCCTGCAACCGCCACCATATCGAACTGGCAAAGCGGCTGCGCGATGGCATCACGGCGGCGGGCGGCACAGCGATCGAGGTACCGGTGCATCCGATTCAGGAAACCGGCAAGCGCCCGACCGCGATGCTGGATCGCAACCTGGCCTATCTCGGCCTCGTCGAGTCGCTCTTCGGCTATCCGCTGGATGGCGTCGTGCTGACCATCGGCTGCGACAAGACCACGCCCGCACTGCTCATGGCGGCGGCCACCGTCAACATCCCGGCCATCGCGTTTTCGGTCGGACCGATGCTGAACGGCTGGTTCCGGGGCGAGCGCACCGGGTCGGGCACCGTCATCTGGAAGGCGCGCGAGCTGCTGGCGGCGGGCGAGATCGACGATGAGGGGTTCATGGAACTTGTCGCCTCGTCGGCGCCATCGGTCGGCTATTGCAACACGATGGGCACGGCGACCACGATGAACTCCCTCGCCGAGGCGCTGGGGATGCAACTCCCCGGCTCGGCCGCCATTCCCGCGCCCTACCGCGAACGCGGACAAATGGCCTATGCCACCGGCAAGCGCATCGTCGAGATGGTCTGGGAAGACCTGAAACCCGCCGACATCATGACCCGCGCCGCGTTCGAGAATGCGATCGTGGTGAACTCTGCCATCGGCGGCTCGACCAATGCGCCCATCCACCTGAACGCCATCGCCAGACATCTTGGCGTGCCGCTCGACAATGACGACTGGCAGCGGCTGGGCCACAAGGTGCCGCTGCTCGTCAACCTGCAACCGGCAGGCACATACCTTGGCGAGGATTATCACCGCGCGGGCGGCGTCCCCGCGGTGGTGGGCGAACTCATCGCGGCCGACCTTCTGCCCCATCCGGGCGCGATCACCGTCAACGGGCGCAGCATGGGCGACAATTGCGCCGCCCGGCGCAGCGAGAATGCCGACGTGATCCGCACCGCGGCCGACCCGCTGAAGGCCGAATCCGGCTTCCTCAATTTGAAAGGCTCGCTCTTCGACTCCGCGATCATGAAGACCAGCGTGATCTCGCCCGAGTTTCGCGCCCGTTACCTTGCCAACCCCGCCGACCCGATGGCGTTCGAGGGGCGCGTGGTGGTCTTCGACGGCCCCGAACACTTCCACGCGGCCATCGACGACCCCGCGCTCGACATCGACGCAGGCTGCATCCTCGTGATGCGCGGGGCTGGCCCCCTCGGCTATCCCGGTGGCGCGGAGGTCGTGAACATGCGCCCGCCCGCCTACCTGATCAAACAGGGCATCACCGCACTCCCCTGCATCGGCGACGGGCGGCAATCGGGCACCTCCGGCTCGCCCTCGATCCTGAACGCCTCGCCCGAGGCGGCGGCGGGGGGCGGCCTGGCCCTGCTGAGGAACGGCGACCGGGTGCGCATCGACCTGAACACCGGGGCGGCAGACATCCTTCTTCCGCAGGCCGAACTGAAAGCCCGGGCCGAGGCGCTGGCCGCCGCCGGGGGCTACGCCATCCCCGCCAGCCAGACTCCCTGGCAGCAGTATTTCCGCGAACTCGTCGGGCCTTTCTCCGAAGGCATGACCCTGCGCGATGCCGACAAGTACCGCGACGTCGCCCACGGGCCGATGCCGCGCAACAACCACTGAGAGGCCAGTGTTGACATGCAAGAGATCAAGACGACCGACGGAACCTTCCTTGGCCGCGCGCATGACCCCGACGCCGGCGGTCCGGTCCTTGTCACCCTGCGGGGTGGCGTCCTGTGGGACATCACGACGAAAGATGCGCCGCTCGTCCGCGACATCTGCGAAATGGACGACCCCGTCGCATGGGTCCGGAGCGTCCCCGGCCGTGCCCTCGGGCCGGTCGAGGGGCTCGGAACCCCCGGCGACGCCGCAACCCTGCACCTGCTCGCACCCTGCGATCTTCAGGCGATCAAGGCCTGCGGCGTCACCTTCGCCCGCTCGATGGTCGAACGCGTGATCGAGGAACGCAGCGGGGGCGACCCGCTGCGCGCCGACGAGATCCGCGCCCGCATCGGCAAGACGATCGGCGCCAGCCTTGAGAACCTGGTGCCGGGCTCGCCACAGGCCGCCGGGGTCAAGGCCGCCCTTCAGGCCGAGGGACTCTGGTCGCAGTATCTGGAGGTCGGCATCGGCCCCGACGCCGAGGTCTTTACCAAGGCCCAGCCGATGGCCGCGGTCGGAACCGGCGCCGAGGTTGGCCTTCACCCGATCTCGGAATGGAACAACCCGGAACCCGAGGTGGTCCTTGCCGTGTCGTCGCGCGGGCGCATCGTCGGCGCAACGCTTGGCAACGACGTCAATCTGCGCGACGTCGAGGGCCGCTCGGCGCTGCTGCTGGGCAAGGCCAAGGACAACAACGCGTCTTGCGCCATCGGGCCGATGATCCGGCTGTTCGACGACACCTTCAGCCTCGACGATGTTCGCCGCGCGCGCCTTGACCTTACCGTCGAAGGCACCGACGGGTATGTGCTGCGCGGCCACTCTTCGATGGCCGAGATCAGCCGCGATCCCGCCGATCTGGTGGTGCAGACCGTTGGCCGCCATCACCAGTATCCCGACGGCTTCATGCTGTTCCTCGGCACCCTTTTCGCCCCGGTCGAGGATCGCGACGCGCCGGGGCGCGGCTTTACCCACCAACTCGGCGACCGGGTGACGATCCGGGCCGAGGGGCTGGGCAGTCTGGTCAACACCGTCCGCCTGTCCACCGAATGCCGCGCATGGACCTTTGGCGCAAGCCACCTGATGCGCAACCTGGCAGCACGGGGCCTGCTGGGCCAGGCTTGAGGCCAGCCCCAGGGCTTTGGGCGCCCCGGCCACAGGTTCCGGGCGTCACCCTGCCCTGACTGCACCAAGATCACGGACCAGAACCGGACCGACCCCAAAAGGAGAAAAGCCATGCCAACCCCGACCCTGACGATCCCCGACCTTGCCGGCAAAGCGGTCCTGATCACCGGCGCATCCACGGGCATTGGCGCCGCCCTTGCGCGCGCCTTTGCCGCGCAGGGGGCGCTGGTCGGCCTTCATTACAACGCCAGCGAAGAGGCCGCGATAGCGCTCGCCGACCAGATCGCCAGCGCAGGCGGAACCGTCGCCCTCTTCCGTGGCGATGCGCGCCGGGCCAGCGAAATCGCGCGCGTCGTCGAAGAGGCCGCCGCAAGGTTCGGCCGCCTTGACGGCCTGATCAACAACGCCGGTGGCATGGTCAAGCGCGTCGCCTATTCGCTGGTGACCGAAGCCGACTACGACGAGATCATGGACCTGAACGCCCGCTCGGTCATCGCCGCGTCCAGGACCGCCATTCCCCACCTCAAGGCACAGGGCGGGTTCATCATCAACACCACGTCGATCGCCGCCCGCAACGGTGCAGGCGGAGGCGCGGGGATGTATGGCTCGGCCAAGGCCTTCGTCTCGAACGTCACGCGCGGGATGGCAAAAGAGCTGATCGGCTTTGACATCCGCGTCAACGCCGTCGCCCCCGGCGTGATCGCCACGCCCTTCCACGAGCGTTACTCCACCCAAGCGCAACTGGACGCGATGCTGCAAACCATTCCGCAAGGCCGACTTGGCATCGCCGAAGACTGCGTCGGCGCCTACCTCTTCCTCGCCTCCAAACAGCTCTCGGGCTACATCATCGGCCAGACGATCGAGGTGAACGGCGGCCAACTCATGCCGTGACCGCATGTCACGGACCTGACCGCGCCGAGCGCGCCGACCTGCCGACGCCCGTGATCCCGTGCATCCGCGGGGTCGTTCATGCCACGCCGGTCAGCGACGCAAAGACGGCCTGGGTCGTTTCGGCGGCGCGCAATCCGGCCAGCACTGCGGGTGTGCGCAGGCGGCGCGCGATCGCGGACAGCGCGCCCAGATCGGTGGCGTGGTCCGCCTCGGGCATCAGCAGCAGAAACACCAGATCGACCCCGACCCCGTCGATCGAGCCAAAGTCGAGCGGTTCGGTCAGCCGCGCGAACAGACCGAAGGGGTGCGCCAATCCGGGCAAGGACGCATGGGGGATTGCCACGCCTTTGCCGATGCCGGTCGAGCCGAAGGCCTCGCGGCTCTGGAGCACGGCGAGGATGCGCCCCGCCTCATGGCCGGTGGCGCGGGCGGCGGCTTGTGCCAGTTCCTGAAGGATCCACGCCTTGTCGTTCGGTTCCAGCCCAAGGATCACATTCTCGGGTCGCAAGATGTCGGCAATCTGCATCGTCACTCTCATCGGGAGGGTCAATCGGGTCGGGGTACTGGCGCGTCACTCCAGGTCTCGCAGTCGGTATCCGACCCCGCTTTCCGTGGTGATGTAAACCGGGGTATCCGGCGTCAGTTCGATCTTCTGGCGCAATTGGCGCACATAGACCCGAAGATACTGCACATCGACGTCGCCGCCCCAGACTTCCTGCAAGATGAACCGATGCGTCAAGACCTTGCCGGCGTGCTGCACGAGCACGCGCAGGATGTCGTATTCCTTGGGCGAGAGTTTCACCTCGCGGTCCCGCATCCGCACGATCCGCTTGACCAGATCGACCGACAGGTCGCCGCTGCGGAACACCGGCTTCTCACCCTGCTGCTGCAGGCGATGGCGCAGCGCAACCCGGATGCGAGCCAGCAGTTCCTTCATGCTGAAGGGTTTGGTCACATAGTCGTCGGCGCCGAGTTCCAGCGCCTGCACGATGCCCGCCTCGTCGGTGCGGCTGGACAGGATGATGACGGGCGTGGTGACCCCCGCCTCTCGCCAGCGGCGCAGAAGCTCGTGCCCACCAATGTCGGGCAGACCAAGGTCGAGCAGGATCAGATCGGGTGGCTCTGCCCGCACCAGGTCAAGCGCGGTTCGCCCGTTCGGCGCTTCGGTCACCGCAAAGCCCTCGGCCCCGAGGCTGACCCGCAGCAGCTTGCGGATCGGTGGTTCGTCATCGACCACCAGCAGCCCGACCTTGGTGCTGGTCATCTGAGCGGCTCGGCGCGCGCGCCGCCCGGCGGCGCCGGCAGCCGCAGCGTGAACACCGCCCCGGTCTGGCCCATTCTGTTGTCCGCCGAGATGGTGCCGCCCATAGCCTTGATGAAGCCCCGGCAGATCGACAGGCCAAGACCGGTGCCTGCCCGCACATGATCGCCTTTGCGCACCCTGTAGAAGGAGTCGAAGACACGTTCAAGGTCGTCGCGCGGAATCCCCGGACCTTCGTCGAGGATCTGTAACACCACATCCCGCCCGTCCGCCCAGCCGCGCACCAGGATGGTGGTGCCCGGCGGCGCATATTTCGCCGCATTGTCAAGCAGGTTGAACAGCACCTGTTCGAACAGCACGGGATCGACCAGCACCATCGGCAGGTCGGCGGCAAGGTCGATGCGGGTCGGATGATCGCGCAGAATCTTGGCCGCCCGGCGCAGCGTGGTGCCGACGACCTCGCTGACATCGTGCAGCGCGACATTGGGATGGATCGCACCGGATTCGAGCCGCGTCATGTCAAGCAGATTGGAGATGAAGCGATTCAGCCGCTCGCTTTCGTCGACCACCGAGGACAGCAGTTCGGCCCGTTCCTCCTCGGGGATCGCGCTGCCGTATTCCTTCAGCGTGCCCGCCGCCCCCATGATCGCCGCGAGCGGCGTCTTCAGATCGTGCGAGATCGAGGTCAGCAGCGCCGAGCGAAGCTGATCCGTCTCGGCCGCCAGCCGCGCCTGATCGACGTCGGTCACCAGTTGCACGCGCTCGATCGCGACAGCGGCCTGATCGGCCAGCGCATCGAACAGCCGACGCTGTTCCGGCGTCAGCAACGGGCCCTGCCGGTCATCATCCAGCCCGACCACACCCACCGGCCCGCGCCCGGTGCGCAGCGGCAGATACAGGCGCTGCGCACCGGGCAGCGTATCGGCGCCCCGTCCCGCAGGCAGGTCATGGTCCCAGGTCCAGCGCGCGGCGGCGATATCGGCGTCGACCAGGGTATCATCCGGCGGATAGCCCGCCTTGACGACGATGGTATTGCCCTCGGGCAACAGCAGCACCACCCGCACCTTCAGCATCGAGGCGATCTGAAAGGCCGTCGCCCACAGCACGTCATCCAGCGTGCCGGTGCCTGCCAGCTTGCGGCTGAACAGGTTCAGATCCTCGGTCGTGCGCGCCCGCTGCGCGGCGGCGGCGGCCTGCCGCTGCACCCGGGCGGTCAGGTTGCTTGCCGTGATCCCGACCACCAGAAAAAATCCCAGCGCGACGACGCTTTCCGGGTCTGCAACGGTCAGGGTGTAGAGCGGCGGCAGGAAGAAGAAGTTGAAGGCCACCGCGCTGGCAAGGCTGGCGAACAGCGCGGGGCCAAGACCGGCCGTCACCGCCGAGGTCAGGATCGCCAGCAGGAAGACCATCGCCATGTTCTGCACGTTGACGAATTCGGTCAGCAGTTCGCCCAGCCCCACGCCCCCCGCGACGTAGACGAGGCTGAGCAGATAGGGCCGCAGGTCGAGGCGGCGCGCGGGGGCGGCCGCTGCCGGGGTGCGCCGCGCCTTGGGGGTTGCGGGTTCGGTGCCGGAAATCACGTTCACGCTGATGTCGCCCGACAGGCGGATCACCTGCAGCGACACCGCCCCTTCCAGATATTCGCGCCAGCGCGGCTTGATCGACTTGCCGATCACCACATGGGTGAAATTGTTCATCCGGGCATAGCGGATGATGTCGCGCGCCACGTTCTGGCCGGGGATCGTCACCGCCTCGCCGCCCAGATGCTCCACCAGCCGGAGCGTTTCGGCCAGCGTGTCCTTCTGCGCGTCGGTCAGGCTGACCGCCCGCGTCGTTTCGACATAAAGCGCGGCCCAGGGCACCCGCCGCCGGTCCGCCTGCATCCGGGCATAGCGCACCAGCGAGGCCGCGCGCGGATTCTCGTTCACGCAGACCAGCACGCGGTCACCCGCCGCCCAGGGCCCGGCGATGGCATTGGCGCGCATGTGGGTGACCAGTTGGTCGTCCACCCGCTGCGCGGTGCGCCGCAGCGCAAGTTCCCGCAGCGCGGTCAGGTTGCCGGGCGAGAAATAGTTCTGGATCGCCTGTGCCGCCGTGGTGGGCAGATAGACCTTTCCCTCATGCAGCCGCTGGATCAGGTCGTTTGGCGTCAGATCGACGATCTCGATATCGTCGGCGCGGTCGATGATCGAATCCGGCACCGTCTCGCGCACGCGGATCTTGGTGATCTGCGCCACCACGTCGTTCAGGCTTTCGACGTGCTGGATGTTCAGCGTGGTGTAGACGTCGATGCCGTTGGCCAGCAGTTCTTCGACGTCCAGATACCGCTTGGGATGCCGGGAGCCGGGCGCGTTGGAGTGCGCAAGCTCGTCCACCAGCACGAGTTTCGGCCGCCGCGCCAGAATGCCGTCCAGGTCCATCTCGTCCAGCCGGTGACCCTTGTGGCTGATCTTCGCGCGCGGGATCATCTCGAACCCTTCGAGCAACGCCGCGGTTTCCTTGCGCCCGTGCGTCTCGACCACGCCGATCACGACATCCACGCCCTCCCCCCGCCGGGCGCGGCCGGATGTCAGCATCTCGTAGGTCTTGCCGACCCCCGGGGCGGCCCCCAGAAACACCTTCAACCGCCCGCGCGACTCGCGCTCGGCGGTTTCCAGCAGGGCATCGGGAGAGGGGCGGACATCGTCCTGGCGCTGGTCGTCGGTCATTGAAGCGTATTCCGCCAATGGCTTGAACGACGGGGCCCGAATAGTTCCGGGCCCCGTCTCAGGATCATCCTACTTTGCGGCAACCGCGTCGAGCGCAAGGTTGAGCGACAGCACGTTGACGTGCGGCGCGCCGAGGAACCCCAGTTCGCGCCCCTCGACATGGCTCTGAACCAGCGCGCGCACCGCGTCCTCGGTCATTCCGCGGGCCTTGGCGACGCGCGGCACCTGGAAGAATGCGGCGTCGGGCGAGATGTCGGGGTCGAGCCCGCTGCCCGAGGTGGTGACCAAGTTGATCGGCACCGGTTGGCCGGGGTTCTCGGCCGCCAGCGTCGCCGCGTCGCCCTTGATCCGCGCGATCAGCTTGGCGTTGGTCGGGCCCAGGTTCGACCCGCTCGACGCGGTGGCATCGTAGCCGTTCCCGGCCGCCGAGGGGCGCCCGTGAAAGTAGGTATCGGCCGCGAAGCCCTGCCCGATCAGCCCCGAGCCGACCACCGTGCCGTTGCGCTCGATCAGGCTGCCGTTGGCCTGTTGCGGAAAGATCGACTGCGACGCGCCGGTCATCGCCAGCGGATAGATCAGCCCGGTCAGGACCGTCATGACGATCAGCATGACGATCGCGGGCCTGAGTTGTTTCAGCATGGTATCCACTCCTTACACAAGGCCGAGCGCGGTGATCAGCAGGTCGATCAGCTTGATGCCCACGAACGGGGCCACGATGCCGCCCGCGCCATAGACCAAGAGGTTGCGGGTCAGCAGCGACCCGGCGCCGATTGCCCGGTACTTCACCCCCTTCAGCGACAGCGGGATCAGCGCCACGATGATGAGCGCGTTGAAGATGATCGCCGACAGGATGGCGCTTTGCGGCGAGTGCAGGCGCATGACGTTCAGCGCGCCGAGTTGCGGGTAGAAGGTCAGGAACATCGCCGGGATGATGGCGAAGTACTTGGCGATGTCGTTGGCGATCGAGAACGTGGTCAGCGCGCCCCGCGTCATCAGCAGTTGCTTGCCGATCTCGACGATCTCGATCAGCTTGGTCGGGTCGCTGTCGAGGTCGATCATGTTGCCCGCCTCGCGCGCGGCCACCGTGCCGGTGTTCATCGCGACGCCGACGTCGGCCTGCGCCAGGGCGGGCGCGTCGTTGGTGCCGTCGCCGCACATCGCGACCAGCTTGCCCTTCGCCTGCTCCTCGCGGATCAGTGCCAGCTTGTCCTCGGGCGTCGCCTGGGCAAGGAAATCGTCCACGCCCGACTCTGCGGCGATCGCCGCCGCCGTCATCGGGTTGTCGCCGGTGATCATCACGGTCCGGATGCCCATGCGCCGCAGTTCGGCGAAACGCTCCTTGATGCCGCCCTTGACGATGTCCTTCAGCTTCACGACGCCGAGCAGGCGGCCGTCGCGCATCACCGCAAGCGGGGTCGCCCCGGTGCGCGCGATCTCGTCGGAAATGGCCTGAACCTCGCGCACGCTCTCGGCGCGGGCTCCGGGCGCACCGACGGCGCGGCTGCCGAATTCGAGCTGTTTGAGCACCGCATCCACCGCGCCCTTGCGGATCGAGGTGCCGTCGAAATCGACACCGCTCATCCGGGTCTGGGCCGTGAACGGCACGAAGGTGACCTGCAGGCTCGCCATGTCGCGGCCGCGCATGCCATACATGTCCTTGGCCAGCACCACGATCGAACGCCCCTCGGGGGTCTCGTCGGCCAACGACGCCAACTGTGCCGCCTCGGCCAGTTCCTGCGCGGTGACGCCGGTCACCGGGCGGAACTCGGTCGCCTGCCGGTTGCCCAGCGTGATCGTTCCGGTCTTGTCCAGCAGCAGGGTATCCACGTCGCCCGCGGCTTCGACCGCGCGGCCCGACATGGCGAGCACGTTGAAGCGCACCAGACGGTCCATCCCGGCGATGCCGATGGCCGACAGCAGGGCGCCGATGGTGGTGGGGATCAGCGTCACGAACAGCGCCACCAGCACGATGACCGGCACCGATCCGCCCGCATAGATCGCAAAGCTGGGGATCGTGACGGTGGCAATGACGAAGATCAGCGTCATCCCGGCCAGCAGGATGTTCAGGGCGATCTCGTTCGGCGTCTTCTGCCGTTCCGCCCCTTCGACCAGCGCGATCATGCGGTCGATGAAGGTGGAGCCCGCCGCCGCGGTGATGCGCACCCGGATCCAGTCCGACAGCACCTGGGTGCCGCCGGTCACCGCCGAACGGTCACCGCCCGACTCGCGGATCACCGGCGCGGATTCCCCGGTGATCGCGGCCTCGTTGACCGACGCGACCCCCTCGATCACCTCGCCATCCGACGGGATGATGTCGCCGGCCTCGACCAGCACCACGTTGCCGACCCTGAGGCTGGCACCGGGCACCATCTTGTAATTGGTGCGGTCGTCGCCGGTCAGCAGTTTCGCCTGGGTTTCGCTGCGCGTCCGGCGCAGCGAGTCGGCCTGCGCCTTGCCGCGGCCCTCGGCCACGGCTTCGGCGAAGTTGGCGAACAGCACCGTGAACCACAGCCAGATCACGATCTGCAGCGAAAAGCCGACATGCGCCGCGCCGGTGCCAAGGTCACGGACCAGCAACACCGTGGTCAGGGCCGAGACGACCGCCACCACGAACATGACCGGGTTTTTCGACAGGGTGCGCGGGTTCAGCTTGACAAACGCATCGCCGAGCGCCGGCACAAGGATACTGGCATCAAGGATGCTCAGGGATTTCAACTGCCTCATGTGAGTCTCCAGAGTTCAATCCGCATCGCGGTCCGGCGTGCCGTCAGGCCGCTGCGACCGAAGGGGTGCCACCCGGCCCCGCGCCCGCAAAGCCGGGCGCGGGGGGGCGGCATGGATGCCGTCGTTTTCATCTCAGAACGCCTGACCCGCTGTCATCGCCAGATGTTCGACCACCGGCCCCACGGCGAGCGCGGGAAAGAAGGTCAGGCCGCCGACGATCAGGATCACCCCGATCAGCAGCCCCACGAACAGGCCGCCATCGGTCGGGAACGTCCCCGCCGAGGCGGGCACGGTCTTCTTCCGGGCCAGTGACCCGGCAATCGCCAGCGCCGGGATGATCACCAGATACCGGCCCATCAGCATCCCGATGCCCAGCGTGATGTTGTACCAGGTCGTATTGCCGTTCAGTCCGCCGAAGGCCGAGCCGTTGTTGGCCGCGGCTGAGGTATAGGCGTAGAGGATTTCGGAAAAGCCGTGCGGCCCTGGGTTGGCGATCGACGCCAGCGGCCCCGGCATCACCACCGAGAGCGAGGTGAAGCCCAGCATCACCACCGGCAGGATCAGAATGGCAAGCACCGCCATCTTGACCTCCTTGGCCTCAATCTTCTTGCCCAGATACTCGGGCGTGCGCCCGACCATCAGACCGGCCACGAAGACCGCCATCACCGCGAACATCATGATGCCGTAGAAGCCAGCGCCAACGCCGCCGATGATGACCTCGCCGAGCTGCATGTTGATCAGCGGGATCATCCCGCCCAGCGGCATGAAGCTGTCGAGCATGCCGTTCACCGCACCGCAGGAGGCCCCGGTGGTGACCACCGCGAACAGCGCCGAGGCGGCCATGCCGAAGCGGGTCTCCTTGCCCTCCATGTTGCCGCCCTGCACGCCAAGCGCATGGACCAGCGGGTTGCCCGCGGCCTCGGCCCAGTAGCACACGACGACGCCGACGAGGAACAGCAGCCCCATCGTGCCGAAGATCGCCCAGCCCTGACGCTGATTGCCGACCATGCGGCCGAACACGTTGGTCAGGCCCGCGCCGATGGCGAAGATCGACACCATCTGGATCATGTTGGACAGCGCGCCCGGGTTCTCGAACGGGTGCGCGGAGTTCGCGTTGAAGAAGCCGCCACCGTTCGTGCCCAGCATCTTGATCGCAAGCTGCGAGGCGACCGGGCCGACCGCGATGGTCTGCTTGGCGCCTTCCAGCGTGGTTGCCGTGACATAGGGCCCCAGCGTCTGCGGCACGCCGAGCGCCACATAGACCAGCGTCAGCACGATACAGGCCGGCAACAGCACGTAAAGCGTGCCGCGCGTCAGGTCGACCCAGAAGTTGCCGACCGTTTTCGCCGAGGCGCGGGCGAAACCGCGGATCAGCGCCACCGCCAGCGCCATGCCGGTTGCCGCCGACAGGAAGTTCTGCACCGTCAGACCGGTCATCTGCACCAGATACGACAGCGTGCTCTCACCGCCGTAGTTCTGCCAGTTGGTGTTGGAGATGAAGCTGGTCGCCGTGTTGAACGACAGCGCGGGCGGCACCGCCGGCATCCCCGCCGGGTTGTAAGGCAGCATGCCCTGCAACCTGAGAAGCGCATAAAGCAGTGCGAAACCCGCGAAGTTGAACAGCAGCATCCCCACCGCATAGGTGGTCCATGTCTGCTCTTCGCGTTCGCCGGTGCCGCAGAGCTTGTAGATCACCCGTTCCACCGGCACGAGGACCGGCGACAGCGGCGTGCGCGCGCCCCCATAAACGCGGGTCATGTAATAGCCGAGCGGCTTCACGAGCAAGATGAGTATCCCGCAGTAGACCAGGATCTGTAACCAGCCATTCAGGTTCATTGCTTTGGCTTTCCGAAAATGGGGCGGGCGCGGTCAGAACCGCTCGGGCCGCACGAGGGCATAGATGAGGTAAATCGCCAGAAACAGCGAAACACCGCCGCCGAGGACGTAATCCAGCAGCATGGTCTTGTTCTCCTAACTATATGGCGTCACAGGCATTTACGTAGAACAGGGAAACCGCGAAAAACGCGGCCCCTGTGAGAAGAAGCAGCACATCCATGGATCTGGTCTCCGGTTTGGGCGGCGATGGTCCGGGCGCCGCCATGTGGGCACGATCCCGACCGAGCCATGATACCACGATAGCACGCCAGTTGTCGGGACCGCTGCCGGAGACTACGCGAAAATCGCATAGTCGTTCGAGACGGCGGCGGCGGCGATCTTATCAAGATTTCATATGCGGATTGAACCGCCCTTCCGCGCTTCTCTTGGGCGGGGCTGGCGATCCCCCTGCGCTGGCTGCGGACTTGACGGTCTGCCTCCGCTCATTGGCTCCGGCCTCGGACCAAGGAAAGAAGTTCCAATGAAACGAGACATTTATCCCCGGGATATTCATCGAACCCCTCTGCGAGAGTGACTCCGGGCGGTTTCGAAGCCCGCGATGGCCTTTTTCTGGGTCTGTGAGCGGCCTCGGGCGATGGTTGGCGGGGCCGTCGCGCCCCCGGGTTCGTTTTTGGCAGATGCCGGAGGCGGGCGATCCCCTCTTGCGCATGGGAATGGGCCGCCCGCGGGCGTTTTCGGTCACGGTTTGCTTGAGCGGGCCGCTACGGATCGGCCCAATGCAGCGCCATGAGCCCGGGCCAGAGCACCGACCAGAACGGTGCTGCGGCCGAGGAGAGCACCAGCGTCATCCGGCGCCCCGAGATCACCAGCCGCGCACCGGCTCGGAGCACCCGCTCGCGCAAACGGCGCAGGCTCCATCCTGTCCCGGTCGCCTTCGCCAGAACGCGGCGGGCGATGTGCATGATCTGGTAAGCGAGACAGGCGACAAGCAGCCGGACCTCGTTGCAGGCGAAGGCATCCACGCCCGGTGTCTTCGACTTCAGCTTCTTGCCGCGCCAATGCGACTTCGCCCGGTTGGTCGACGACAGCGCCGGGGCCAGAACGTCCTTCAGTTCGCCCATGTGCCCCTCGGCCTTGCCACGTTCGCGATAGGGGGCCAGCACCTCGCCCCGCGTCTTTGCCGTCCAGCCGAGCGAGGTGACCAGGAAGAAGCGGTCGAGCAGGAGATCGTCGGCGCGCTCCTTGACGACCAGGATCACGCGACGCGGCTTGTCCCAACTCTCGGCCTGATACCGCAATTCATAAAGCCAGCTCCGCGGTTCTGCCGGGCGGCGCCCCGGCGGACGCTTCATGCACGGCTCGGCCAGCCGGTCCAGCACCGGATTGGCGCGCAGACGCGAGACATAGTCGATCCCGCGCGCGTCAAGGCCCGCCAGCAGCGCGGCCGAAGGGAAGCCCGCATCGATACGCACCATGGCCACGTCGCAGAAGGTCTGCCGCGCCCGGTCCACGACGTCGAGGATCAC
>NZ_CBAICG010000056.1:0-21058 GCF_964715405.1 Solirhodobacter sp.
CCCCGGCCGGGGCCGCGCTCCCGCCCCGGAGCGCGGCCCACTTTCACCGCTGACGGTCCCTTTGACAAGGAATCGCTGGACTTCCCGCCCCGCTCGACTAGGCGCACGCGGCATCGGCGGCACGGCAAGCGGGAGCCCGGGCGGACATGATGCAAACCTTCCTCAAGCGCGGCATCGTTGCCCCGGCTGAAGCCGCCGCCGATGTCAGCGCCACCGTCGCCCGCATCCTGCACGAGATCGAGACCGGCGGTGAAGCCGCCGCGCTGTGCCATGCCCGCACGCTCGACCGCTGGGACGGCGAGGTGGTGGTATCGGAGGCCGCGATCGACGCCGCCTGCGCGCGGGTGCCGCAAGAGTTGAAGGACGCGATCGCCTGGGCGCACCAAAACATCGCCACCTTCGCCGCGGCGCAGCGCGCGACGCTGACCGAGATGGAGGTCGAACTGCGCCCCGGCCTGTTCGCCGGGCAGCGCGTGCTGCCGGTGGCGGCGGGCTGCTATGTGCCGGGGGGCCGCTACAGTCACGTCGCCAGCGCGCTGATGACGGTGACCACCGCGAAGGTCGCGGGGGTCGCCCGCATCGCCGCCTTCTCGCCGCCGCGCGCGGGTGCGCCCGCGGGGGTGCCCGACGCGATCCTCTACACGCTCCGGCTCTGCGGCGCCGACCGGGTGCTGGCGATGGGCGGCATCCAGGGCATCGCGGCGATGGCCTTCGGCCTCTTCGGCCTGCCGCCTGCCGATATCCTCGTCGGCCCCGGCAACCCCTTTGTCACCGAGGCCAGGCGCCAGTTGTTCGGCCGCGTCGGCATCGACATGATGGCCGGGCCGACCGATGTGCTGATCGTCGCCGACGCCCGCACCGTGGCCTGGGATCTGGTCGGCCAGGCCGAACACGGGCCGAACACGCCGGTCTGGCTGGTCACCGACAGCCGCGCGCTGGCCGAGGCGGTGGCGGTCCATGTGCCCGCCTGCATCGCGACGCTGCCCGACCCCAACCGCACCTCGGCCGCCGCCGCCTGGGCCGCACTGGGCGAAATCATCCTGTGCGAGGGGCGCGAGGCGATGGCGCGCGAGGCCGACCGCATCGCGCCCGAGCATCTGCATGTGCAGGCCGCCGACCTTGAGTGGTGGAAGGCACGGCTGACCGCCTACGGCTCGCTCTTCCTTGGCGCCGAGGCGACGGTGGCCTTCGGCGACAAGGCCAGCGGCACCAACCATGTGCTGCCAACCTCGGGCGCCGCGCGCTATACCGGCGGGCTGTCGGTGCACAAGTTCCTGCGCACCGTCACCTGGCAGCGGGTCGAACCGCAGGTTCTGCCCCGGTTGGCCGAGGTGACCGCGCTGATTTCGCGCGTCGAGGGGATGGAGGCGCACGCCCGCACCGCCGATCTGCGGATCGACCGACGGACGAGCCGCGCCGACTAGGTTACCGACGCGCCCGCCATCGCCGTTGCCAGCACCGGCACAACCGGCATAGTCTTTCGCAACGACCGCCAGAGAGGGGACTTGCGATGGATGTGGAATCGGTCTCGGCCCAGCGCGACGAAGTCATCTACCCCGCCCTCTTCGGACCCAATCGCCGCGGCATCTTCAGGCTGACCCCGGAGCTTTTCGCCACCCAGTTCCGCCATGCCGTGGTCGATCCGCACTGGCTCACCTACGGCGTGTTCGAATTCGCGCCGACCGTCGGCCGGCCATGCTGGCTTTACGTCACCTCGGGCCCCTCCACCCCGTCAGAGGTCGAACCGCCCGACACCGAAGCGATGTCGGGCTCGGGCGTCGAGTTCCTGTTGGCCACGACGACGCCGGGAGACTGGGCGATCCGGGCGCTGTCCGGCATTCTCGCCTTCGACCTGCTGCTGTCGGCCGGGCGCATCCCCGATGCCGAGCCGCTGGTGATCGGCGACACGATCCCACTGGGCGCCGCGATCGACGGCAGCACGGGCGGCGAACTCCGCGCCCTGCTCGTCGCAACGACCGCCGAATTCCCGTCAGGGTTCGACCTGCCCTCGGGCCAGGTGGAGTTCCTGACCCTGATCGGCGTGACCATCCCCGAGGCGCGCATGGCCGCCGTCGAAAGCCCCGAGGCGCTGGTCGACCGGCTGACCGCCTGCGGCCACTTTCCGGTCACCGATCCGGCGCGCGAGTCGACCGTCTGACGCCCCGACGGGCCGCAATGCGCGGGCCGACCCAAGCCGACGCCGGGTTTGCGAAACCGTTGCCAGACCCGGCCGATCCGGCCTATCACTGGACTGTGAGGCAACAGGGCGGGCGCTATGGACGACGTGGACATCAAGGCCATCCGCAACGACACGATCTATCCGAAGCTGTTCGGGCGGGCGCGGCGCGGGCCGTTTCCGTTGTCGGCGGCGATGTTCCTCGAACGCTTCGGGCAGGTTGACCTCGACCCCGCCTGGCTGACCTACGGGGTTTACGAATACGCCCCCACCACGGGCCGCCCGTTCTGGCTTTACGTCACCACCGGAAACTCCGACCCCTGGGACGTCCCGCCCGAGGATGATCAGGGCGCCGGTCTGTCCGGCGCGGGGGTGGAGTTCCTGTTCGCCACCAAGACGCCGGGCGACTGGGCCATCGCCCATCTTGGCAGCATGCTGGCCTTCGACATCCTGCTGTCGGCCGGACGGTTCGAGGGCAAGGAGCCGCTGCAACCCGGCAACTGGCTACCGCTGAAGGCGCCGATCGAAGGCGGCAGCACCGGCGCGATCCGCAACTGCATCGTGACCATCCCGAAGGGGCTGCCGGAGGGGTTCGACCTGCCGTCGGGTCATGTGCAGTTCCTGACCTTCACCGGCATCACCGACGCCGAGGTTGCCTTCATGACGGCACACACGGTGCAGGCGCTGATCGACCGGCTGACGGGGAAGGGCGGCTTTCCCGTCACCGACCCCAAGCGCGCCTCGACCGCCTGACATCCGGGACCAGGCGATGCACATCCTGATCATCGGCGCGGCAGGCATGATCGGCCGCAAACTGACGGTGGCGCTGCTGGCATCGGGCCATGTCGGCGGCCGCGAGATCACACGGCTGACGCTGGCCGATGTGGTGGCGCCCGCCCGGCCCGCGACAGCGATCCCGGTCACCGCCACGGCCACCGACCTGTCGGCCCCCGCATCGGCGGCGGCGCTGGTCGCGGCGCGCCCCGATCTGATCTTCCACCTGGCCGCCATCGTCTCGGGCGAGGCCGAGGCCGATTTCGACAAGGGCTACCGCATCAACCTTGGCGGCACGCAGGCGCTGCTGGAAGCGATCCGGGCGGAAGGCGCGCAGGCGCCCTATGGGCCGCGCCTGATCTTCACCTCGTCCATCGCCGTCTTCGGCGCGCCCTTTCCGCCGGTGATCGCAGACGACTTCCTGACTGCGCCCCTGACCAGCTACGGCACCCAGAAGGCGATCGGCGAACTGCTGCTGAACGACTACAGCCGCCGCGGCTTTGTCGATGGCGTGTCGATCCGGCTGCCCACCGTGGTGATCCGGCCGGGCGCGCCGAACCGCGCCGCCTCGGGCTTCTTCTCGGGCATCCTGCGCGAGCCGCTGGTCGGGCTGGAGGCCGTGCTGCCGGTGCCGCGCGACACCCGGCACTGGTTCTGTTCACCCAACGCGGCGGTGGGGTTCCTGACCCATGCCGCGGCGATGGACACCGCCACCCTCGGCGCCCGCCGCGCGCTGTCGGCGCCGGGGCTGTCAGCCACGGTGGCGGAAGAGATCGCGGCACTGGAACGGATCGCGGGGCCGAAGGCCGCGCGGCTGATCCGCGAGGAACCGGACGCCACCATCGCCCGCATCGTCGCGGGTTGGCCGCAGGACT
Organism: Solirhodobacter sp.; assembly: GCF_964715405.1. NCBI lineage: Bacteria > Pseudomonadati > Pseudomonadota > Alphaproteobacteria > Rhodobacterales > Paracoccaceae > Solirhodobacter > Solirhodobacter sp. The sequence goes on from NZ_CBAICG010000056.1 coordinate 3,826, forward strand.
TCACCGCCATCCGCGCCCTGGCCCTGGGGTTCCGCGCCGATGCAAGCTTCGACGCGATCATCCGGCAGCATGTCGAGGCGGAACTGGGCGGGCGCATCGGCTAGGGCGAATTGCGTTCCATCTGACGCGAGCGCATCAGAATTCGCCCAAGTCTTGGGGCGAATTCTGAGTCATGATAGACGCAATCCACTTTAGGGCCGGGTGCGCCCCGCGCGTCAGGAGCCGAAGGGCAGCTTGGGCACCTTGCTGGATGGCGTGATGCTGGAGGCGGTGCAGCCCGGCGCCGCCGCCCCGCCCGCCGTGCATTGCAGCACATCGTTCAGCAGCAGGCGCGAGACCTTGGCGCAGGCGGTGCTGGGCAGGTCGAACTCGACCACCTTGGTCTTGTCCTTGGGCATGGCGCCGAAGTCGAGGATCAGCCGCTGGCTGGCAACGCCGCCCGCATCGAACACCACGACGTCGAGCGAAAGCTTGTCGAAATCCTGCCCGGCACCGTTGGTGGCGACATAGGTCAGCCGACAGGCGCCACTGACATCCCCGGCCTTGTTGAGTTCAAGCCCGATGCCGGTGGTGTCGGCGATGCTGGCAAGGGGAAAGCTCGCACAGACCAAGGCGAGAAGCGAAACGGAAATTCTGTGCATCGTTCCTGCCAATCGCGCCTTTCAAGAAAACCGGGCGGGCCGGATCCGGCCCGTCTCGTTCACATCGTCCGCGGCCGCGGCGCAGGGCCCGATCAGTGCAGGACGCCAAAGCTCCAGTAGCGAAGAACCTTGATCTTGCGCTTCGTCGTATCCGTCGTCTGCTGCGCCTGGGCACACTGCTCGGGCGGAGTCGAGCACAGGACGTTGGACTGGCTTTCGGTCGTCTCCGCCCAGACAGGCACGGCAACCGAGGACGCCAGCAGTGCGGCAATCAAAGTGGATCTTACCATGTTCAAACCTTTCACTGCCCCCAAGCGTGTGATTTACACCCATTCGGCCCGCGTGAAAAGCACCTTGCCGCGCGCAGGCCGAAGACCGCCGGTTGGCCGTTGCCGGATCGCACCAGTTGCGCCATAATCACCGGATTGTTCGCGCCGCGAGAGTCTTTGTCATGCCGCCTGCCGCCCGCCTCACCGATATGCACGTCTGCCCGATGATCACACCCGGCGTTCCGCCGATTCCGCACGTTGGCGGGCCGATCATCCTGGGCTGTCCCACGGTCATCATCGGCATGATGCCCGCCGCGCGCGTGGGCGACATGTGCGTCTGTGTCGGCCCGCCCGATACTATCGCGATGGGATCGGTCACGGTGTTGATCGGCGGCATGATGGCCGCAAGGATCGGCGACACCACCATGCATGGCGGCACCGTCGTCAGCGGGTTTCCGACCGTGATGATCGGCGGCTGAGCGGAGGCTCAGGGAAAGCTGAACTGGCCATAGCCAAGCGCGACCGCGCTGCCCGGACCGCGGGCAGCGACCTCGTCCTTCAGGATCGGCATCAGCGCCTGCGCGGTCTGCGCCGGGGCCGCTGCCAGCTTCGCCGCGTCGAAGGCGCCGGGGCCGGCCGCGGCGAGGAACAGCAGCGGCACCGTCCGCGCCTGGGTGCCGAACGTCGGCACCGTCAGGCTGGTCGAGAAGGTGGCCGTGCCATCACCCTTGCGCTGAAGCTGCGGCGTCAGATCGTAGGCGATCCCGTTGCCGTCGATCATCAGCAGCACAACCGATTGCCCCGCCGCCGCTTGCAGCGTGCCGGCGATCTTGTCGGTCGATTTCATCACATCGTGATCGAGCGTGATCTTCAGGCTGCGCGGGTCGGGCGCGGCTGCGCTGAGCCCCGAAACGAGCGCAACCGCGGGGCATTGCGCCGCCGTGACCATATGCGCCGTCAGATCGGGGGCCTTGCCCTCGACCTGCATCAGCGAGCGCTGCAACACCGCGACGAGCGAGACCTTGGCGGCATAGGCCGTCACCGCGCCGGTGGCGCTGACCGCCTCGGCGTAGGCACAGGAATCGGTGCCGAAGATGTTCAGCACGTTTTGCAGCGGGCTCGGCGGCGCCGGGGCAGGTGTCGGTGTCGGGGTCGGCGTCGGAGTGGGCGTCGGAGTGGGCGTCGGGGTCGGCGTCGGGGTCGGCGTCGGAGTGGGCGTCGGGGTTGGCGTTGGGGTCGGCGTCGCGGGCGGCACGTTCACCGCGAGCGTCGGTGGCGTCGGTGTGCCGCCGCCATGCGGGATCAGCCCGCCGAACCAGGCCCCGGCCCCGATACCGCCGAGCACCACCACCGCAACCGCCGCCATCAGACCGCCACGCCCGCCGCTTTTCGCGGGCGCCGGTTGCACGGCGGGGGCCGCTGCCGGGACTGCGGCCGCGGTCGGTGGCGGGCCGAACGGGCTGTCACTTTCCGGCGGGGCGGGCGCGCGGCTCAGTTGGGTCGCGGCGGGCGGAGCCGTGCGCGCCTGCGGCGGTGGCGCCGAGGGCATGAAAACGGTTGTCGAAGGCGCAGGCTGACGCTGTGACGGCGGCGGCGCGGTCGGTTGCCAGGCGGGCGGTGCCATGCCGGGCGAGGTCAGCGGCGGCAACGGCTCGATCGCGGTCGGCATCGGCGCGGGCCGCGGCGTCGAGACCGGACGCTCGGATACGGGCGCGGGCGGGGTTGAGGGCTGCGCAAACGCCTCGGGCGGGGTCGACAGCATCGTCGCAGCAGGTGGTGGCACCGACTGCGGCGGCTGCGACTGCGGCGGCACCGACTGCGGCGGCTGCGACCGGGGCGGCATCGAGACGCCGCTCGGCGGCTGGGTCATCCCGCCGCCATAGCCGGGGATCAGCGCCAGCACTTCCGCCATGCTTGCGGGCCGGTCCTTCGGGTCAGGCTGCAACAGCCGTTCCAGCAAGGGGTGCATCACCGGGTCGATGTCGGACAGGTCGGGCACGACGTTGCGCCGTTCCAGCGCCATGTAGAAATCGTCGCCCATGTCGAGCGGCTCGCCGCGACAGGCGGCGGCGGCCAGCAGGCCAAGGCTGTAGATGTCCGACCGTTCGGTGACGTCACGGCCGTATTTGCCAAGCTGTTCGGGCGCGACATAGCCGAACTTGCCCGCGAAATCGCCGCCGATCAGGGTGCCCTTCTTGCCGATCGTCGCGGCCTTGGCGATGCCGAAGTCGATGATCTTGGAATGCTCGACCAGCCCGTCCTGCAAGATGACGTTGTCGGGCGACAGGTCGCGGTGAACCACCCCCAGCTTGTGCGCGGCCCCCAGCCCCGAGGCGACGCGCGCCAGCATGATGCAGACCTGATCGGTCGGCATCGGGCCGTGGTGCATGTGGTCGGCCAACGACTCGCCATCCACGAACTCCATCACCAGGCAGGGGCGCTGGATGCCGGGATCGACGGTGAAAATCTGGTAGCGGACGATCGCATCATGGTTGAGGCGGTTGAGCACCGTCGCCTCTTTCTGGAACAACGCGAGGATTTTCGGGTCGTGGGCCAGCGCGGGCAGCACGATCTTGATCGCCACCGGCTCCGAGGTGTGGATGTTGCGGCCGCGGTAGACCTCGCCCATGCCCCCGGTGTTCAGGTGCTTCTCGATCTCGTAGGTGCCGATGATCTGCGTCCCGGCGGGAAGCATCGCAGTCGGCATGTAACCGGGTGGCGGATCAGAAGCCATGTCGGTCACGACCAGACGTCGGCGGCATCGGGGGTGGCCGTGCTTGTGGACCCGACCACCAGCGTCTTCACCGCGCAGCGCATCACCACGGCGGTGACGTTGTCGTTCGCGCCGCGTTCCAGCGTCAGTTCGATCAGCCGGTCGCAGGCGGCCTGCGGGGAATGGGTCATCAGGATGTCGCGGATCTCGGCATCGTCCACATGGCCGGTCAGCCCGTCGGAGCACAGCAGGAACTGATCGCCGTCCTTCAACTGGCCCGAGACGACGTCATAGTTCAGTTGCGGCGCGACCCCGACGGCGCGGGTGATGACGTTCTTGCGCGGCCAGTTCTCGGCTTCTTCGGCGGTGATCACGCCGCGGTCGAGCAGTTCCAGCGCCTCGGTGTGGTCGCGGCTGATCTGGCGCAGTTGCCCGTCGCGCAGCCGGTAGGCGCGGCTGTCGCCCGACCAGATGCAGGCGAAATCCCGCTCGAACACCAGAATGGCGACGACGGTGGAACCGATGATCGCCCCGCCCCGTTCGCGCGACAGATCCTGAATGTGATCGTTCGCGCGGGCAAGCCGGTCGAGGAACCGGGCCTGAAGATCGGGCGCCGAGGCCGCAACCCCGACCGAGGCAAGGTGGTCCACGATGCTTCCCGACGCGACCTCGCCGCCCTGATGGCCGCCCATGCCATCGGCCACGACCCAGAGGCCGGCGCGCGGATCGGCGAGGAAGCGATCCTCGTTATGGTCGCGGACACAGCCCTGATGGGTCAGCGCGCCGGTTTGAAAGCGGAAATACATGTTGGACATTTCTCTGTTACCCGCCGGAAACAGGGGGGCATCGGGAACACGGGGCGCCCGGCAACGATAGGCGTATTGTCGAGCGCTTGCCAAGCCTCACGCATGGCCGCCCTGAAGCAGAAGGATGAAGGCAGCCGAATCCGGCAAGCCTTGCAGCGCGATCATCGCGGCCGATCCGGAGGCGCCGCCGGTCGTCCACCAGTAACTGCGCCCGGCGGCGGCGCGGTAATGATCGGCGGCGGCAACGTCGGCCAGCAAGGCCACCGCATCGTTCCCCCCCGCCATCGCCCAGAGCGCCCGCACCGGGTCGTCGGGGTGGCGCGGCAGCGGCGGCCAGAGGGGCGACGGCGCGGGCTCGTCGCTGGCGGGCTCCGGCTCCGGCCCGACGTCCTCGACCGTGACGGCCCCGTGTTCGGCATAGGCGGCCACGTCGGCGGCGCCCCACGCGGCGTCCGCCTCCGGGGCGGCCGACGCATCCGCCTCGCCTTCCGGTGCCGCATCCGGCTCCGGCGCGGTCTCCTCGGACGGCGCGGTCTCCTCGGACGGCGCGGCCTCGTCACAGGCCGCGGGCGCGGCAGGGTCGGGCACCTCCTCCGGCACCTCCTCCGGCGCCGGGAAAACGACAGCCGGAACGCGGAGGTCATCCGGGGCAAGCCCGTCGAGCAGCACGCCCACATCGGGCAAGTTGTCCAGCGCCACGGCCTCGCGCAGCCGGGCCTCCAGCGCCGCATACCAGGCTTCAAACGGGGCGACGACGGGCGGCGGCGGGAAATCATCGCCCCGCTCGGGCAGGATCAGCACCAGCGGAAACTGTCGGCCGACCTTGTCGACCGACGTCATCAGCGCCCCGGCGCAGGCGGTGCCGAACACATCCGGGCCGATCCAGAAACGCCAGATCGGGGCCGTGCGCCACCGGTCGGCCCAGGCCGGGCCCAGACGGTCGCGGCTGGTGGCCATCACCGTCTGCAACCAGCCCTCCCAAGCTTGCAGCACGACCGGCGGCAGGTCGCGCGCAAGGAAATCACCCTTGGCGGGCAATTTGCCGAACAGGCCGGGGCCATGGCCCGCCGCCATGCTCAGAGCCCCACCGGGCAGGAAAACTGGTTCAGCGACTTGATCGCGAAGGGGTTCACCAGCGAGCCCACCTCGATCAGGTAGGTGATGTAGCGCCCGCCGATGGTGTAGGTCACCGTCACCTGCCGCCCGGAAACGCGCGGCCCCCCCAGTTTCACCAGACGCAGGAGCGCCCAGGGCCCCGGCGGCGCCACCAGTTGGTAGTCGCGGCCCTCAAGCACGGGCGCGAATTGCACCGAGGCCGAACCGCTGGCCGAACTGCCGGGCCAGGTGACCTTCTGCGGCGTGTTGCCGGTCTGGCGCGTGGTGATGACCTGTCCGTTGACCTCCAGCAGCGCGCTGTCGATCTCGTTGTGGATGGCGGTCTGGCTGATCGTCAGGTCCACCCCCGGCACGTTCGACCCCGAGGGGAAGAAGGCGGACCGGATTTCCGCCGCGCGCTGAAACTCGCGCAGGGTAGCGGTGGACAACCGCGAGCCCATCGGCGAGTCGTCCTTCCACTTCCAGTCGGTGCCCGAAATGTCGGCGTATTGCTGAAGCTTCTGGGCGAAGAACTTGTCCAGCACCCCGCCCGGCGCGAACATCGACGCGAAGTCAAGCATCTGCATGTCGCGCGAGGATTTCGGCGAGAACGGATAGGCGTTCGTCAAGACCTTCTGGCAGGCTTGCGTCACCTGGCTGTTGAGCTGGTCGTTCAGGTCGGCGATCGAGGTATTGGTGGCGTCGCTGAGGAAATCGTCGCTGGCCTGGGTGATCATCCGGGCCATCGGCGCGGGCAAGCGCGAGGCCATCGCGCGCAACCGGCCGATCTGTTCGGGCATCTGCTGCGCGGCCTGCCCCGGCGAGATCGAGGCCAGCGTCAGGCTGTCGTGCAGCTTGTTCAGTGTCGACAGCAGATCGTCGATCGGGCGCTGCCCGTCGTTGCCGTCAAAGAGGTTCTTGTAGGCGACGAACTGCGCCTCGATCCCGGCGCCGGGCAGTTGGGCGGCGTTGTTCGCGCCACCGCCACCACCGGCGCCGCCGCCGGCGCGGTCCTGGGACTTGCCGCCGAACACGATCTGCAGGCCGATCCGCGTCAGCCCGCTCGACATGTTGTAGATCTGGCTACCGACCGCGTTGGCCGCCGCCCCCGCGATGCCGGTGCCCGCCTTGGCTTGGGCCACGACCCCGGCCACCGTGCCCGCGGCACCGGCCGCGGGATCCTGCGCGAAGGCCTGCGTCAGTTCCGTCTCGTCGCTGATCGCCTTCATCAAGAGGAAGATCGGCGACAGCCGCGGTGCCGAGGCGATGCCCAGCGCGGTGTAGTTCGGCTTGTCCGCCGCCATCGGCCGCAACCGGATGTTGTCCAGCACCTTGGTCCAGGCCGCGAGAAAGTCGTTGGTGTAGCGGTTCAGCAGGTCCGGGCCGAGCCGTTTCAACTGATCCTCGACCCCCGCCTCTTCGCCGTATTTGCCCAGCACCCATTTGTCGTCCTCGATCTTCTGGGCGACCTGCGAAAGCTGCGGCAGGAAGAATTCGGTGAAGCCGCGATAAGTGTAAAGCGCCGGCACCGCCAGCACCTTGAAATCGGTGCCATCGACGGTTTCGAACACCTTGTCGGAATCCGGGCCCGCGCGCAGCGCCATGTTGAAGTCGGGCACCCCGGCGAACTCGGCGGTGCCGTTCACCAGCAGATAGGCCTGATCCGCGACGCTCATCCGCGCCAGCATCTTTTCCGCCTGATCGACCAGCGCGCCGTTCAGCCCGATGCCCAGCTTGCCGCTGGTGTCCAGTTCCATCATCGCCTTGAGATGGTCGAGCAACTGCAGCCGGGTGTTGTCGTCCAGCGGAAACTCGTCGCGCCACTCCTTGCTGAACCAGGCCAGCACAACCTTGTCATCGGGCTTGGGCGCCGCGTCGCCCAGCAGCTTGTAGACCTTCAGCGTCTCGTAGACCGCGAGCAGGTTGTTGGCCTGGATGAAGCCCGCAAGCTGCTGTTCCAGCCCCATGATCAGGCGCGGGCGCAGCATCCGTTCCAGCGCCAGATGATAGCTGGTGGTGGCGGCCGAGTTCAGCCGGTCATGCTGGCCAAAGCCGAACCAGTCGAGCAGCGAGCCGCCCGGCGAGGGGTCGGCGTAGCCGGTCGGCATGGTGCGCAGCATCTGCAGATAGCCCGCGACCTTGCTGGGATCAGGGTCGTCAATCTCGGTGCGGGCCAGTTCGTCCTTCGCCGCCGAGGCGTAGTTGATCATCGCGGCATTGGCCGTCTCGACCAGTTGGCGGTTCTGGTAGAAGCTCATGCCCCAGGCCGCCAGCATTCCCAGCGTGGCGGCGGCGATCAGGCTGAACGCCGCGCCGCGCAGCAACCCGTCGCGCCGCACCGCGCGGCGATCGAACGACACCCAGCCCGCCTCGGCGAAGATCACCTTGGTCAGCAGGTCGTGCAGAAAGAAGCTCTTGCCCTTGCCCGACATGCCGCCACCGTAGTTGGCCGCGCCAAAGCTGCGTTCCATCGCGCCCAGCACCTGGTCGATCGGCGTGCCTTCCTGGGTGCCGGACGAGAAGTAGAAGCCGCGAAGGTTGGCGTTGACGCGGTAGCGCGAGCTTTCGAAGATCGACACCAGCAGCGCGTTCAGCCGGTCGCGCAGCATGGCGACCTGGCCGGGGAAGCCGAAGATGGAAATGCGGCTGATGCCGTCGGGTTCCTCGTTCAGCCGGTCGGTGACCTCTTCCGACAGCCGCGCCACCAGCGCGTCATATTCGCCCGCAAAGCGCGGCACCGTCGCCTCCTTGCGGCTTTTGGTCTGGAACGTGGCGCCCCAGACCTTTTGTCGGCGCGAGGCGCTGAACGAGCCGAAGAACTCGGAGAAGCCGGCAATCAGGTCGGCCTTGGTGAACAGCACATAGACCGGGAAATCGACCTTCAGCGTGTCGTGCACCTCCATCAGCCGGGTGCGGATGGCGGCGGCGTGCTCCTCGATCGTCGCTTCCGAGCCGGACAGGATCTCGTCCAGCCCGATCGCCACGATGACGCCGTTGATCGGCTGGCGCGGGCGGTTGGTCTTGAGCAGGCTCAGGAACGCCCGCCAGCTTTGCGCATCGGCCTCAGCGTCGCTGTCCTGCGTGGTATAACGCCCGGCGGTGTCGATCATCACCGCCTCTTCGGCGAACCACCAGTCGCAGTAGCGCGTGCCGCCAACGCCCGCGATGGCGCCGCCGGTCTTTTCCGACAGCGGAAACTTGATGCCCGCATTCAAGAGCGCGGTGGTCTTGCCCGCGCCGGGCGGGCCGATGATGACATACCACGGCAGGTCGTAGAGGTATTGCCGCGAGCCGCTCGACTTCTTCAGGATTGACAGCGCATCCGACATCTTGTCGGAAAGCTGGTCGGCGTCGCCGGTGACCTTGGGGGCGATCGCGCTTTCCAGGGCGTGCTCGGCGCGGCGGCGCCGCAGCCAGCCGACGAGCCAGACCACCGCAACGATCGCCACCGCCGTGAAGATGACCAGCAGGCGGACCCAGACCGGATCAAACGGTTGCGCGTCGCCAAAGCCGATCAGCGGCGCGGCAAACCAGACCACGAGCCCGAAACAGATGAGCCCCAACAGAACAAGGATGCGCGTCAGCCAAAGTTTCATGCGTCCAACTCGTGTCTTTCCCTCCCGCACGGCGGCGGGGTCTTGCTAGTTCTTCTTGGCGGGCGGCTGCGGCGCGGCGGTGCCCGTCTGGTCGGCCCCCGGAGCGGCACCGGCGGCGGCACCGGCGGCGGCACCGTCGGCGGCGGCCTGATCCGGTGCCAGCGTATCGGCGCGTTGCAGCAGAATCTCCACCCGCCGGTTCTGCGCCCGGCCGTCGGCCGTGGCGTTGTCGGCGATCGGTTCGTCCGGCCCCTTGCCGTCGATCTGCACCCGGTCGGGCTTGGTCAGGTCCGGCGAGATCACCTTGGCCACCGCCTTGGCGCGCGCCACCGACAGGTCGAAGTTGTTCTTGAACCGGTTGGAGCCGCTCAGCGGCACGTTGTCGGTATGGCCGACGATCCTGATCGCGCCGGGCTCCTTGTCGAGCGCGGCGGCGATGCGCTTGGCGAGGTCGACGAACTGCGGCTTGGTATCGGCTTTGCCGGAATCGAACAGCACGAGGTTGTTCACCGTCACCGCGATGAAGTCGCCATGCGTTTCGACCGTCAGCGCCTTGGCGGTGATGTCGCTGGCCAGCGCGGTCTTCAGCCGGTCGATCTGCGTCGGCCCTTGATCGGCGGGCGGCGGCAGTTCCGGCGGCTTGTAGGGCTCGGCCGGGGGCGCCACGACGGCGGCGGTCTGGCGCAGCGTGACCGGATCGCGCGGGTTGACCGCGATCATGCGGTCGGCGACGGCATCGCCCGCCTGCGCGACGAAGGACCGCATCCCGAAATAGGCGCCCACCAGAACCGCGCCCGCCACGCAGGCCGCGACCCAGACCGGCACCCCGCCCCGACGGCGCCGCGCCAGCATCTCGACCCCGCGCCAATGCGGCGAGATGTCGTCGTCGCCACGCGGCTTGACGCGCCGCAGGGTTTCATAGATGCGCCGCCGCACCCGCTGCAACTCGACATCGCCGCCCGGCATGCCGCGATACTGGCCTTCAAAGCCAAGCTGAAGGCAGGTCAGCATCAGTTCCAGCAGGAAGTATTTTCGCGCCGGATCGGCCAGCGCCTTGTCGACCTCCTGAAAGAAGCCAACGCCCGAAGTGCGCCGGTTGAAGAACCGCGCCACCATCGAATACTGGATCCACACGTCGCGGTCGGTGCCGGGCAGGTTCTGCACGATGTCGTCGGCGGTGCCGCACAGCGCGTATTTCGCCACCATCGCATCCTGCGGGTCGATCCCGGCCTCCAGCACGCGCTTTTCGAAGGCGGTGATTTCCTCGGTGACGTGCTGCATCAGCGGCACCGCCTGCATGTCGACGATCTGGCTGCGCAGTCGGCCGAACAGGATCAAGAGCGAGGCCGCCGCCGCGGTGATCGGGTTGACCTCGGCGCTGTGGCCCGCGGCGCGAACGCGCAGCGCATCCTCCAGGCTGATCTTGCGCGTGGGGGCGTATTGCACCGGCTCGGGGCGGCGCTGTTCGGGGAAGAAGGACTCGTCGTTGCCGCCCGCCGCGCCAAGCCAGTGCCCGCCCGAGGACGGCGCGGCCGCGGGCGCGAACGAGTCGAACGGGTTGCCGCCCGCGCCGCCGTAACCCGGTTGTTGGCCGTAGCCCGGTTGTTGGCCGTAACCCGCTGGTGGCTGGCCGTAACCGCCCGGTGGCTGGCCATAGCCGCCCGGTGGCTGCGCCCCGAAACCGCCGCCCGGTGGCTGGCCATAGCCGCCCTGCCCCCCCGGTGCGGGGTAGCCGCCGCCCGGCCCGCCACGGTCGAAATCCGTGCCGCCAAAGCCGCCCTGGCCGCCGCCGCCAAAGCCGCCGCCCGGCGCGCCGCCGACGGGCGGCATGCCGCCGATCACCGTGCGCTGCGGCGCCGAGGGTGGCCGCTGACCGCCGCCGCCCGGCATCGGCGCGGGCCGTGCGTTCGGATCGCCGCCCCCCGGCCCCGCTTGTGGCGGCGAGGGCGGTGGTGTCCCCGGCAACGGCCGCAGCACGGTGCGCTGCGGCGGCTTCTTGGGATCATCCGAACTCATGCCCGGTTCTCCATGATCGCCCAGAGTTCCAGCTCCAGATCGGGCCAGTCGCCGGCGAAATGCAGCCCGATCGCGGGGGCCGTACTGAATTCACGCCACAGCGCGGCGTTCTTGTCGATGCCGAAATAGACGTGCGTGGTGATCGCGCGGATCTGGCGCGGCGGGGTGGGCAGGTGGATCAGCTCCAGCCCCGGCAGGTTGTTGTTGACGATCTCGCGCATCCGGGTGGTCGGCCCGACCTTGCACAGCGCCGAGAACTGCTGCTGGATCTGCGTCAGCGGCTTGCGCGCGGCAACCTCGATCACGAAGGTGGCATCGCGGAACAGGTTGCGGTCGGCGACATTCGCCATGTACGAGTTCGGCGCCAGCTTTTCGAGCGGCAGCCGGATCGCGCGGCCGACGTCGCGGCTCAGCAGGCGCTGGATGTCGCGCAGCACCGGGTCGAACACCTCTTCGAGGTTGTCCTGATCGTAGGCCGGATATTCCGGCGCCAGCCGCGTGGTGTCGAAGGTCCAAAGCTCGCCGCCCAGCCGCAGCAGGTGCTGGTAGAAATCGACCGGGTGGATGTAGCGCGACATGCGCGCGTGCCGCAGCAGGTTGATCTCGCGGTTCAGCAGCAGCAGCATGAAATAGTCGGTCGCCTGCAAGCCGCCGCCCGAGGTCGGATCGGCGGCATAGCGCGACAGCGACAGAAGCTTGGTCTCGACCCAGCCCACCACCCGCTCGACCCAGCCCGCCACCACGGGATGCGCGGCCATCGTCAGCACCGGCGGGGCAAAGGTTTCGTCAAAGATCACCGTCTTGTCGCGCACCTCGACCACGCGGGCCAGCCGCAGGCACAGAAAGCCCGGCTTTTCGGTCTTGCGGATGTCGAAGGTGATGCGCGGCTGGGCGATCTCGATGTCCTGCTCCAGCCGCATCGCCGCCGCCGAATCCGCCACCCGTTCCCGGTCGAGGAAATACCGGCTCCCGCGCGAGGCTTCCTCGTCGGTGCCGACCTCGCGGCCGTTGGCGCTGGCCATCGGCATCGTCAGCCAGACGAACATGCCTTCGCAGCCTTCCGGAATCTCGATCGGCGGCGGCAGCGCCGAGGTGCCGGGCATGTCGAACGGCGTGCCATCCTGGAAAATGCCCGAGGCGGCGCGCAGCCCATACTTGTTCTGCTGCGCCACGTCGCGGTCGGGCTCGACCTGCGCGAATCCCCAGGGATACGGACTGATCAGCCGCGTGCGGCTTTCGACCAGCTTCTCGACATAGCGATCATGCTGCTGAAGGTGATGCGGCTGGAGAAAGAGCCCTTCCTTCCAAGCGACTTTGGAGTACCAGGACATCTGTGCCTTTGCTCAAGAACGTGACGAATGTGGACCTGTTCAACGTGACCCGACGATACAGGACATCGCGGAAAGCACAAAGAAAACCTTCAAGAAAACCAACGGCCCGGCCTGCAGGTCTTGCGGGCCGGGCCGAGGTGGGGATTGCGGCTGCGCGGCCTAGAACTGGAAGCGCAGCTGGGCGGTCAGGCCGAGGGCGCTGACGTTCTTGCTGAAGCGGTCATCGATCCGGATCGAGGCGTTCATCTGCTTGGCGCCGCCGATCGCACCGGCGTCCAGCACCTTGAGGTAGTCGACCCCGACGCTCAACTCGCCGTAGGTGCCGAGGTTGGAGGTCTTGAACTCCGTGGTCGAGCCGCCGGTGGTGTAGGTCGAGGTCACCTTGGGGCTGAAGTCGTTGTAGATCGTGGCGGTCACGAAGGTGCCCACCAGCGAGTCGCCCGCGGCATTCTGCGTGGTCTTCTGCAGGCTGGCCGAGAGGTAGCCGATGCTGTTGGTATGGCCGTCCATCGTCAGCGTCGAGCCGTCGAGATAGGTCAGCGTCGACGACCCCATCCGGGTGATGCCGAAGCCTGCGCGCGGGATCAACGACAGCCCGTTGCCGAGGCTGTGCGCCATCGCGATGTCGCCGGTCAGCGTGGTGCCGTTCACCGCGGTCTTCGCGCCGGGCAGGAAGAACAGCCCGTTGGTGTCGCTCAGATCGTAACCGGTATGCTCGGTGCGCAGTTGCAGGTTGGCGCGCAGGTTGCCCTTCGTCGCGGCGAAGTAGAGGCCTTCGTAGTTCTGGTTGAAGCTGGTCTTGGTCACGCTGGTAAGCGCGCTGTAGTCGAGCTTCGAGGGGTCGGACGGGTCGATGGCAAAGACGTTCTGCGACGTGTTGCCGTGGTTGAGTCCGAACTGCGCGCCGAACACCATGTCCCAGCCGCCAGCCGAGTTGTAGCAGCCGAAGTCGCCGCCGCCCTGGATGCCCGAGTAGCTCGCCTTGACGGTGGCGGGCAGATCGGAAATGCCGTTCGACGAGCTGGCCGTGCCCTGCGCCCGGCCACCAACGACCCGCGCCCAGGCGCCGGGGCTGCAGAACTTGTTGGTGTCATAGACCGGGGTCGAGGCGAAGGCGCTGGTCGGCCGCTCGATCACGGTGTCGATCAGAGACTGGATCACCGCAAACCCGCTGGCCATGCCGCCAAGCGCCGGGTTGGCCTGGGTCTGCACCGACCAGGTGTTGCCCGCCTTCGCCGCGCTCATCAGCACCAGACCATTCAGCGGGACCACGGTGCCGACGTTGTTGACCGCCGAGATGGTCAGCCCGCCCGCCGAGGTGTTGGACTTGTAGATCACCGCCGTCTTGCCGGGCGTCAGCCCGCCCGCGCCGATATCCACGACGGCCGTGACCGCGTCGGTCGAGGCACCGGTGACGACCAGCTTGTCGGCCGTCTGGGCGGCCGAGTTGAAGGCCACCTTGATCGCGGTCGGGCCCGACATCGCGCCGGTCACCGTGAAGGTGTTGCCGACGGTGCCGTTGTCGAGGTTGATCAGGTTCCCCGCGCCGCTGGTCAGGTTGCCGGTGATGCCCGCCGTCGCGCCGGTCATCACGATGGTGCCGGTGTTGGTGACGCCGCCGACCGCGCTCAGGTTGGCGCCGTTGCCAAGGTCCACCGTGCCGCCGGTGTTGGCGATCACGCCCGTCGCGCTGGCGGTGCCGTTCACCACCATCGTCGCGCCTGCGACGTTGGCGATCGAGGCGCCGCCCAGGGTCTTGCCGACCGCCACGGTGATGCCCGCTGCCGCCGAGGAACTGTTGCTGATCGCGCCAAGGCCGGTGAAGTTGCCGCCAGTGACCGCCAGCGTTCCGGCGTTCGAGTTGTTCAGCGTCGCACCGGCCGAGGTCAGCGCCCCGGTGACCGTCATCGTGCCGCTGTTCGAGATGGTGCCGCCCGCCCCGCCGATCGAGCCCGCCGCATTCAGCGTGGCCGCGGCGGCGTTGCTGGCGCTGCCGCCGATGGCGCCGGTCGAGGTCGTCGTGCCGGAGGTGTTGACCAGCCCGCCGATCGAGCCTGCATTGGTCACGGTGTTGGTGTTCGTCACCACGCCCGACACGCTTGCCGCGGCCTGGTTGTCCAAGGTGCCCGCGTTGGCGATCGTGCCGGTCCAGATGCCCTGGTTGGTCAGCGTGCCGCCCGCGTTGTTAGTGCCCGCTCCGGTCCAGGTGCCGGTCGCGCTGTTGGTCAGCGTCGCGGTGTTGTTCGCGGTGCCGTTCCAGGCGCCGTCGTTGATCACGGTCGCGCCGCCGGTGTTCGACAGCAGGTTGCCGTTCCAGGTGCCGGTCACGGCCTCGTTGCGGATGAAGGCGACGGCGCCGGTGTTGTTGACGTCGCCGGTGTAGATGCCCGAGTTGTCGACGACGCCCGCGTTGCTGAGCGCGCCGTTGACCTTGCCGGTTGCATTCACGGTAATCGTGTCGGTCGCTTTGTTGGTGATGCCCCCGGCCGTCGCGGTCAGTGTCGCGCCGCCCGCCACCAGGACCGCCCCGCCGTTGGTCAGCAGTCCGCCGACGGTATAGGTGCCCGTGTTCACGTTCAGCGTGCCGCCGGTATTGGTGAAGGCGCCGTTGCCGCCCAGCGTGCCGGTCACGTTGACGGTACCGGTGTTGCTGATCGCGCCGTTCACCGTGCCCTGCGCGTTCACGGTGGCGCTGTTGGTCAGCCCGCCGCTGATCGTGCCCGTGGTGGTCAGCGTGCCGTCCGTTACGCTCGCGAGGCCGGTGATCGTGCCGATGTTGCCGAACGTGCCGCCGGTGTTGCTCAGCGAGGCCACGGTGCCGCTGTTCGTCGCCGTTGCGGCGTTCGTGACCGCGCCCGAAACGGTGCCGCTGTTGGTGAAGAGACCGGCGGTGTTGACGATGGCGCCGGTCCAGGTCGCCTGGTTGTCCAGCGTGCCGCCCGCGTTGTTGCCGGTGCCGGTCCAGGTGCCCTTGTTGGTGATCGTGCCGCTCGTGTTCGCGCCGACCAGGACGTTGCCGGCCCAGGTGCCGCTGGCGGCGTTGGTGATGGTGCCGGTGTTCGAGGCCACATCGCCGGTGTAGGCGGCGTTGTTGGTCACGGTGCCGGCGTTGTTCAGATCGTCCAGCACGGTGCCGTTGTTGGTCAGCGTACCGGAGTTCGTCAGCCCGCTCGCCGAGGCATCCAGCGTCCGCGTCGCCGAAACCGTCAGGCTGCCCTCGTTGGTCAGCAACCCGGCGACCGTCAGGTTGCCGCCGCTGACCGCAAGCGTGCCCTTGTTGTCGAACGTGCCGTTCCCGGTCGCGTTGCCGGTGATGGTGAAGGTGTGCCCGGCATTGTTGATGTTGGTGCCGTTGATCGTGCCCTGCGCGTTCACGGTGGCATTGTTGGTGATGCCGCCCGTCACGGTGCCGGTGACGTTCAGCGTGCC
Organism: Solirhodobacter sp.; assembly: GCF_964715405.1. Classification (NCBI taxonomy): domain Bacteria; kingdom Pseudomonadati; phylum Pseudomonadota; class Alphaproteobacteria; order Rhodobacterales; family Paracoccaceae; genus Solirhodobacter; species Solirhodobacter sp. The sequence continues at coordinate 19,722 of NZ_CBAICG010000056.1, forward strand.
GCCGTTGACCGTGGTCAGGCCGCTGTAGGTGTTGGCGCCCGACAGGGTGGTGACCGAGGTGCCCGCGACGGTCAGACCGCCCGCGCCCGAGATCACGCCGGTGATGCCCGAGGCGCCGGAATTCAGCGTCAGCACCGAACCCGACGACAGCGTGATCGCGCCGGGGTTCGACGAGCCGGTGTTGAAGATGTTGGCGATGCTTTCGCTGCCGCCGCCGGTCAGCGCAAAGGTGCCGTCATCGCGGATCGAGGCGTTCCCCGCCAACGCGCCGCCATCGGTCGACAGCGTGGCCAGCGGGTCGATGGTGATCGACGCGCCCGCGAGGCTGCCCGCCCCGGTCAGCGCGAGGGTGCCACCCGAGATCGTGGTGCCACCGGTGAAGGTGTTCGCCCCGGTCAGCGTCTGGGTGCCGGTGCCGACCTTCTGCAGGAAGCCCGTGCCCGAGATCACGCCGCCGAACGCGGTGCTGGTGTTCGCGCTACCCGTCACCACGCCGCCCGCGGCGCCCACCACGACGCTGCCCGTCGTGCCCGACAGCGCCCCCGCGGTCAGGGTCGCGTTCACTTTGGTCGTGCCGCCGTTGGCGACCAGCGATCCCACCGTCTCGGCCGTATTCACGTTCAGCGTGCCGCCCGAGACCGTCACCGCCGCCGAATCCGACAGGTTCGATCCGGCGTTCAGGTTGACCGTGCCGGCCGCGACCGTCGTGGTGCCCGACACGGCGCCGGTGTTGGTGAACGTCCCGCCGGTGTTGTTCAACGAGGCGATGGTGCCCGCGTTGCTGCCGGTGGCGGTGTTCGTCACCGCGCCCGCGGCGCCGCCTGCATCCACCTTGAAGGTCGCGTTGTTCGTCACCGCGCCGACCGCGCCGCCCGCGGTGATCGCGACCGTGCCCGCGTTCACCGTGGTGGCGCCGCTGTAGGTGTTCGCGCCCGACAGCGTGAAAGTGCCCGCGCCTTGTTTGGTCAGCCCGCCGGTGCCCGAGGCGACGCCCGCGAAGGTCGTGTTGCCTGCACCGCCCGTGGTCAGGGTGTTGGCGCCCAGCGTGACCGTCGAGGTGGCCGAGGCCGAGGCCAGCGAGCCGATGGTTTCGCTGCCGGTCAGCGTCAAGTTGCCGGTGCCGTTCAGCGTCACCGCCGCCGTATCTTTCAAGGCGGTGCCGTCAGCCGTAAGGCCGGCGCCGGTTCCCACCGTCACCACGTTCGAGGCGATCGAGCCGGTCACGTTCAGCGTGCCCGCGTTCACCGTGGTGGCGCCGCTGTAGGCGTTCGCGCCCGAGAGCGTGAAGGTGCCCGCGCCCTGCTTGGTCAGCCCGCCGGTGCCCGAAGCGACGCCCG
>NZ_CBAICG010000057.1:0-20959 GCF_964715405.1 Solirhodobacter sp.
GAAATAGTTCACGCCGCGTCTGCTTCTTCTTCATCGCGTCGCGAAGACCGGGAAAGGCGGGCTGTTTCGACATCGGCAGGGCTCCCTGGAGGCTTGCCCAAGTCTACCAGATCACGCCGAAAGCGGGAGGTTTTTCAGACGTTCCTTAACTAAACCAGTAAAGGAGGAGGAGGAGGACGCAGCTGCGCGCGAGGCTGATTTTGATCGGTTCTTCGCAGAGCTGCTGAAGGCGCTGGGCCTCGATCCGGACGGCACCCTGCCCGCCTGGTGGCAGGGCTGGCCAGCCCGGGTCCATGTGCGCCGCTGGCGTGATGACCTCGGCCTGTCCGAAGACCGGATCATCGACACCGCGGCCGAGACCCGGCGGAGCCACCCTGCCCCGCCCGATGGGCCCAAGGCGCTCGACCGCGCGATGGAGCGCGCCGCCTTGCGTGATGCGCAGGCCGTGGCAAGCGCCCCGAAGCCCCGGGTCGGCAAACGGCAGGCTGGCCGCGTTGAGGCGGCCCGCCCCAGCGAAGATGAGATCGCGGCCTTCTATGCCGAGCTGGTCAACTCCGAGCGCTTTCTGCCTTCCAACGCGATCAGCAACACCATCCGCAACGCCATGGTGTCACGCGGTCTGGTCACGCCGGAGCGGTTGAGGGCACGGGGTGTGCATTGATCACCGGATATCGGGCGTTATGCCTTGATCGCCATTCCGATTGACGCCATATTGCGGCAATGAAGATGGAGCCACGCATGAGCCTCGAAGCTTTCGCCGAAAATGGCCGGTTCGTGCCGAACCGGATCGCCACCACCCTGCGCACCACGCTGGACGAGGTCGCCCGCACGGTCGGCCTTGGCCGCGATGCCGTCATGCGCCAGGACCGGATCGCCAGCCCCAAGACCCAGAAGCGTCTGCGCGAAATGGTCGAAATTCTGAACCGGGTCGAGCCGCGGTTCGGCTCCGCGCTGATGGCCTATGCCTGGTATCGCTCGGAACCGCTGGCCGGGTTCGGCGGGCTGACCGCAATGCAGCTTGTGCGCGAGGGCCACGCTGGCGATGTGATGGATTACATCGACGCCGTCGACGCGGGCATTACTGCCTGACCGACATGCATTACCGTGGTCTTCTCTACCGGGCCCTGAATCCGATCCGGGCTCGCGAGCCGCTGTCGGGCGAAGGCGCGCGGCTCTACGGCGGGCGGTTCAATCCCAAGGGGGTGCCCGCGCTCTACACCGCACTGTCGGTGATGACGGCGCTGCGCGAGGCCAACCAGATCGGCACGCTGCAGCCGACCACGCTGGTTTCCTACGAGGCGGACATCACACCGGTCTTTGACGCGACTTGTGCCGACGCGCTGGGCGCCTACGACATGACACTCGCCGACCTTGCGGCCGACGACTGGCGGTTGCAGATGCGGGCGCAGGGCAAGGCCCGAACCCAGATCCTCGCCGCACGCCTGATCGCGGATGGCTATGCCGGGATGCGGGCGCAGAGCTTCGCGCCGGGAGCTACGGACGAAGATCTGAACATGGTGCTGTGGACATGGGGCAGCACGCTCCCGGCCAAACTTGTGCTGAACGACGACGAGGGGCGGCTGCTGCAATAGCCGCGGAACGGTTGGGCCAAGCGATCAATGCAGCATGTCCACCAGGCCCAACCCTTCGAACGCCGCCTTCATCGCCGGATCGAACCCCGGATCGATCCGCGCCGGGCCATAGCCATGCGCCCGGTTCCAGGCGTCGATCTCCCGCAGTTCTCCGGCGAACTCCTCGGGTGACGCGGCCTCCTTCAAGGTCGTGTCGCCCTCGCAATAACTGAAGATCATCAGCCGGGTTGGATTGGCCCAAGTCCCGAACCACGCCGCATCCTGCGCTGTATCGACCTGCGCCCAGCCGTTCGCAGAACTGCACAGCCCGAAATCATAGACATACCGGTCCCCGGGGCAGAACTCGCGGATGATCTTCATGCCGCCACCCCCTTCCGTGCGGCCAGCGCGATCACGCAAAGATCGCGGTAGCGCGCCATCGCCTTGGGGCTCGACGAGACCGGATTGATCTCGAAGGCCTGCAAACCGGCAATGTCGCCCACCTCGGCCAGCGCGACAATCTGGGCCAACTTGGCGCGGAACCGGGCGTGGGTCGGTTTGGAGAAGTCCGGCGCCAGCGGCAGCGCGCCGGTCTGCGCCAGATCGAGTATGGCCTTGCGCTTGCCGGTCGCCGGGGCCGACACAGGCCTCGGCGGATCGGCGGGCGGCGAGATCGCCTCCGGCGCCGCGGCGCCCGTCGGTTCGGTGTTACCGTAGGTCAGCACCAAGGTCAGCCGGGCCTCGGCCTACTCGAAGGTCGCCGCCGACAGGATCGAGGTAAAGACAAGCGCGCCGCGTTCCGCGCCGAACCGGGCATGAAGCAGGCGAGCCAGCGTGTCGCCCGCCTTCCTGGCGCTGGCGCTGGGCGCGAGCGGGGTGTCCGACAAGCGCTTGGCGAGCGTGTCGATCTGCGCAGCGGTCAGGGGTTTCGGTTTCATGGCGGCCTCCTTCAGGCGTTGGTGACGTGGGCGGAATGGCCGAGCGCGGTGACCGCGTAGATCATCGTGCGGCCGTCGCCGATCGCGGCGCCGTAGGCCTGCGCCTCGGGCAGCGTCGCGAATTGCTGGCGCGTCCGATCGCGGGGCGTGCGGCCGCGGGCTGCGACAAAGTGGGCGGCGTTCTTGAGGCAGAAATCTTCGTGGGTCGTCAGGGGTTTCATGGGGGCCTCCGGTGCGTTGCGATGGCTGCAGACAGCGCACGACGTCAAAAGAGAGCAACTCATAAGTCACTGACTAAATGGAATTTATTTCGATACTAGCGCCCCAATTTTCGCTGGAAGCCTATCGCCCACCCACCAATCGGGGCGGTTGACGCGGGTGCTACTTGGTATTACTTTGCGACAAAAGGAGTGCCATTATGACGGTGAAATCCTCGATCTCGCTGACCGACGAACAGCACAGTTTCGCCAAGGAACTGGTCGAAGCCGGGCGCTATTCGAGCGTCAGTGCGGTGCTGCAACAGGGGATCGACCTGCTGCGGCAACGCATGCAAGACGACGATTTGCACCGAACGGCGCTGAAAGCGCTGCTGGATCAGCGCAGCGCGGGGGCGTTTGTCAGCGGCGCCCAGATGGACAAGACCATCGCGCGGATGATCACTGAGAAGCGCCGCGCACATGCGGTTCAGAATTGAGTTCTCGGCGGAAGCCGAGTGTGATTTTGCCCTGATCTTCGACCACCTGTTTGAGAGTTACCGCAGCTTCGGCGAAAGCGTGGTGACTGCGTTGGATCATTGCGGGGACCGCATCCGCGAGATCCGGCAGGAAGCCGACCGGCTGTGTGCGGCGCCATATCGTGGTGAGCGTCACGATGATCTGCTGCCGGGTCTGCGACATTTGACGATCGATCGGGCGATCTACTGGTTCGAAGTGGACGAAGCGGAACAGCGGGTCCGCATCTTGGCGATCTTTTTCGGCGGCCAGGATCATGTCAGCCATATGCTGACGCGGCTTCTTACGCCCTGAATCGCGCAGCCCTTTGCTCGGCGTCGCTGGGTCAGGCGGCGTTCTTTCAAGAAATTGTCAAGGCAGTCAGGGACAGCATGGGACGTTCACGTCGCGCCGGTGCGGCGCATCGCGGCGCCTCTGAGTCAGCATTGCGCAACGTGCGATTACCATGAGGCGGATCGCCACCCTGCAGAACGGCAAGATCGATGCCGCCCTCGGTTTCCAAGTGAATGCCCAGACCGATCCGACCAAGCGGCGCGGCGCCTGCACGCCCTCACGATGGTCACGAAAACAGAGGCAGGACCGGCGCTGAGGGCCGCCTTCAAGCCGGTCCGCAGGCGGCGAGAGACTAGCGTACGATAGCCGACAGAATAACCGCCTGCAGGTCCGTCCCGACACGGAGAAAACCCATCAGACGCGCTATCGCGCGCACCATGTCCTCGGGTGGCATTTCGCCGCTCTCAGACGCGATCAAACGGGCGGCGGCCGCGATTTCCATCGGAGGCAGCGCCGTTGCCTTCAGCAGCGTACCACTTTCGGCAGATCGGTCTCGCACTGGCGGATTTTCGGCTTGCGAGCCAGTCAGCCAGAAATCACCAATCGGTCGGATGCCGTCCGGGGCCTGACGCCTGGCATGTTTCAGCGCTGCCAGCGTCGCATCCGTTATACGGCTCCCTGTCCGGGCTTTGCCAAACGCTGCCGACACACGCCGGGCAACCTCATCGCTGTGGATCGGACCCTCAATCTCCACAATCCGCGACACAAGACCCGCCAGTTGATGAATCGGCGCCTCGTGCGGCTCGACCGCGCTTTGCAGCCGGATATCCGCGCGCTGATAGGCGGGCACCGTCAGGCGAATATCGTCGATGACAATCGGTGCTGTCTCAGGCTGTTCGATCTTGCCCCCCACAACCTCGCGCCCGATGTTTGCCCCTCGAACCTTGATCCCCTGCCCTGCGGCCTGTCGTGCAGTCTCCAGCGCCGCGGCAAGACGGCGGATTCACTGTCACGCCGATCTTGTTGGTGCCTGCACGGCCACCCATTGCCGCACTCAAGGCAGAGGGCGAAGTGAACACCCCGGCGCGCCGCGCGGCAGCTAGCCAAGCGGCTGCGGTCTGCGCTTCGTCAAAGCGGATCCGTTCGCCACGCCACGCCTCCCCGACAGGGTCTTTCGCAACATGTGCCTTGAGGGAGATCCATCCCGGCGGTGTTTTCAGACGGATGCGAACTCGTCTCAGTTTCGCAGCAATGGCAATGTGTTAGGCCGGAAGAAGGTTGCGCCACTCTGCGAGAGCGGCGGCACAGTTCAGTTTGAAGATGGCTCGTGGCAAGAGGCTGCCTGCTGGTTGAAATGATGTGGACCGAGGCGTGAACGGATGCGAACTTCTGTAACCTGCGCCACCAGAACCGGACCGTCTCGTAGCTGACGTCGATGCTGCGCTCGTGCAGCAGATCTTAGACGTTCCGCAGAGACAACGGGAAACGAATGTACATCATGACCGCCGAGCAGATGATTTCGGGCGAGGTTTTGAAGTACCGGAACGGGGAGCGCTGGGTCATCCCGCGGAGCTAGACGGACGCCCTGCCCGCCTCAAGGATTTTGCTCCGACAGTGCCCGTCATTTGTGTCTAGCCGCTTGAATCTGCGGCACTTTCAAGCGCACGCGATGAATCCTGCCGATTTGGGCAAATGAGCCGCGGTCAGGGGCCTTTCGCGTTCCGACATGGCCCATTCCCGGAACACCTGCGCTTGACGGATGATCTGCGGTGCCGCCTTGGTGGCGGAAAGCATGTAATAATCAAAGCCTACGTCCAGCATCCGGTCGGAAATCTGGACAAGGCTGCCCGATTGAAGATCGGGCTGGATCATGGCTTGCGGGCAAAGCGCCACACCCTGCCCCGAAAGCGCCGCAGCCCGCAGCAGGTTGAAATCCTCGAAAGTTGTACCTTCAAATGTGTCTGCGCTGCTTAAGGCGGGCGCAGTACTGCCCAAACCGGTCAGCCAGGTTTTCCACCCCGTGACGTCGCCATCATGCAAAAGGCCCATGCGCTGAAAATCAGCCGCGGTTGTTGGCGTGTGGCCAAGACTCTGCAGCAGGACCGGGCTACACACCGGCACGCTTTGTCCGGCCAGATAGAACTGGCTTTCAATCATCGACCCAGTCGGGGCGACTTCCGCAAAGATGAAAGCCAAATGGACATCGTGAAAGTTTATGTCTCGGCCGTGCATGGCATAGATGATGCGGATCTCGATTGCCGGATGGGCCGCGCGGAACCGGCTGAGGCGGGGGATCAGCCAGCACATTGCCACCGAAGGAATTGCCGCGATGACAAGCGCCTGGCTCGTGTCGCGCGCACGTTCGCAGGCGGCTTCGATCTCGGCCAGAGAGACCGCCAGGTTGCGCGCCAGTTCGACCCCATGCGGTAAAAGCCGAGTCCGGTTGCCCTCACGTTCGAACAACGGTTTGCCCATCCATTCCTCGACATTGCGGATCTGGTGGCTGACGGCGGATTGCGTGACGAACAGCGCCCCGGCCGCCGCGCGGAACGACCCCAGGCGGGCCACCGCCTCGAAAACGCGCAGGGCATTGAGAGGGGGTGTCGCCATGGGGCTGTCCTAGCGTGAAGAAAGCTAATGCTATCGTGAAATATGGTCTTTTGACAAGACATGCCAATTGGCGCTCGATTGACCCCAATGGGGTCAGTTTTGGTCCCACCATTGCATGGAGGATTCGATGGAGCGCGAACGGCTGCAAAACTATGTGGACAACGGCAAGAAGGCCGTGCCAACATTTTCGGATGCGGAGATGCAGCGGCGGCTTGACGCCGTGCGCGCCCATATGGCCAAGGCCGGAATCGATGCCGCGCTGTTTACCAGCTATCACTGCATCAACTATTACTCCGACTTCATGTTCTGCTATTTTGGCCGCCGCTACGGCTTTCTGGTCGATCACAACATCGCCACGTCGATCAGCGCGGGGATCGACGGCGGCCAGCCCTGGCGCCGCACATTCGGGGGCCGCAACGTCACCTACACCGACTGGCAGAAGGACAACTATTTTCATGCCATTCGCGGACTGACCGGCGGTGTCAAGCGGCTGGGGATCGAATTCGATCACATCAACATCGACACGTTGAACCTGCTGAAGGCAGAATTCCCCCATATGGAATTCGTCGACATCGCGGCGGCGTCGATGCGGTTGCGGATGATCAAGTCGGCCGAGGAAATCGCCCATATCACCAAGATGACCCGCATTGCCGACATCGGCGGTGCGGCTTGCGTCGAAGCGATCGGGGTCGGTGTCCCCGAACATGAGGTGGCGCTTCATTCCACCGCCACTATGGTGCGCGAGATTGCCAACGTCTGGCCGCACGGCGAATTGCTGGACACCTGGACCTGGTTCCAGTCGGGCATCAACACCGACGGCGCGCACAACCCTGTGACGAGCCGCAAGATCGAAAAGGGCGACATCCTTTCGTTGAACTGCTTCCCGATGGTGGCGGGCTACTATGTGGCGCTGGAACGCACGCTGTTTTCGGAAGAGGCAAGCGACGAGCATATCCGCCTGTGGAACATCAACTGCGCGGTGCATGACCGTGGCAAGGAACTGCTGGTGCCGGGCGCCAAGTGCAGCGACATCGCCAAGGAACTGAACGGCATGTATGCGGCGGAAAACCTGCTGCAATACCGCAGCTTCGGCTACGGTCATTCGTTCGGCGTGCTGTGCCACTACTACGGCCGCGAGGCGGGTCTGGAACTGCGCGAAGATTGCGACACGGTGCTTGAGCCGGGCATGGTCGTCTCGATGGAGCCGATGATAACCGTTCCGAACCATCTTCCCGGCGCAGGCGGCTACCGTGAGCACGACATCCTTGTAATCACCGACGACAACAACAAGGGTAACACCAACATCACCGGTTTCGCCTATGGCCCCGATCATCTGATCGTCAAGGGCAAGGGCTGAACACCCGACCTCGTGCATCCCGGAACCGCAAGGCCGGGATGCACGACGCATTATCAAAGCCACAAGACTGACGCCTGACAGGAAGAGGAACCTGTCTTGGGTCGGCGTCGCTTTGCCGGGTCGCAGGCCTGCGCCCGTTTGGCCTTCCCGAAGACACTGCCCTGCCCATGTGGCCGACCTCAAATCTGCCCCCCTCACAACACCCATGCTTGGCAAAGAGTTGCAAATGCTTCGATTGCCAGAACAAATTTCCTCACCCATCGCACCGCGGCTAGGGTCCAGAAGAGGGATTCATCCAGCAAAAGGGCGATAATCATGACTGAAGACATGCTCCACGTCATGGAATGGCACAACGGCGACAAGGAATTCTCGCCGTTCTCTGACGCCGAGATGCGGCGGCGCCAGGATGACGTGCGCCGGTGGATGGCCGAGAACAATGTCGATGCGGCGCTGTTCACCTCGTATCATTGCATCAACTACTACTCTGGCTGGCTCTACTGTTTCTTCGGCCGGAAGTACGGGATGGTGATCACGCAAGATCAGGCCACGACCATCTCGGCCGGGATCGACGGCGGACAGCCCTGGCGGCGCAGCTCTGGCGGCAACATCACCTACACCGACTGGCGCCGCGACAATTTCTACCGGGCGGTGCGGCAACTGCTGCCGGGCGCGCGACGGGTGGGGATCGAGTTCGACCATGTCTCGCTCGATTACCGCCGCCAGCTTGAAGCAGCGCTGCCGGGGGTCGAGTTTGTCGATATCGCTCAGCCCTCGATGTGGATGAGGTCGATCAAGTCGGCGGAAGAACACAAGCTGATCCGTGAAGGTGCGCGCATCTGCGACGTGGGTGGCGCGGCGGTGGCGGCGACAGTGAAGGCGGGCATGCCCGAGCATGAGGTGGCCATCGCTTCAACCAACGCGATGATCCGCGAGATCGCGAAGTCCTTCCCCTTCGTCGAACTGATGGACACCTGGACGTGGTTCCAGTCAGGCATCAACACCGATGGCGCCCACAACCCGGTGACCAACAAGAAGATCATGTCGGGGGAGATTCTGTCGCTGAACTGTTTCCCGATGATATTCGGATACTACACCGCGCTGGAACGGACGATGTTCTGCGACAGCGTCGATGACGCGAGCCTCGACATCTGGGAAAAGAACGTCGCCGTTCACCGCCGCGGGCTGGACCTGATCAAACCCGGCGCGACGTGCAACGAGATCGCGATCGAACTGAACCAGATGTACCGTCAGTGGGATCTGCTGAAGTACCGCTCGTTCGGTTACGGCCATTCCTTCGGAGTCCTGAGCCATTACTATGGCCGCGAGGCCGGGGTCGAGCTCCGCGAGGACATCGAGACCGTGCTGAAACCGGGCATGGTCGTGTCGATGGAGCCGATGGTCATGCTGCCGGAAGGCGTGCCCGGTGCCGGGGGTTACCGCGAGCACGACATCCTGATCGTGACAGAGACCGGCGCCGAGAACATCACCGGCTTCCCCTTCGGCCCCGAGCACAACATCATCCGCAACTGACTCCCCGCACGTCGACAGGCATGGCCCGGCTTTGCCGGGCCTTTCCGTTTCCGGGGAGGGCGAGGTTCCGCTTGGTCGCCAGGAACAAAAAGACGGGCCGCGAACGGCCCCTGAGATCAGGGAGAACCAAGGTTTCAGCCGAATTCTGCCCGCAGGGCAGCCAGTATCCCCGAGGTGCAGACATCGAGCAGAATGTGACCCTTGTCGACCGAGGCTTCCTTGGGCGACGATAGCGTGCCGGAAACGGGTGTCCATTCTGGTTTCACCGGATAGACTTCGTAGGGCGGGAAACTGGCGGGCGGCAGGTCGAGCACGCGGTCCAGATGCACCAGTTGGGGGTGCAGCGCCAACATCAGCGAGGTTTCCAATACGCCGCCATGCTCCAGTTCCCACCCCGGGAACCCATTTGGATAAAGCTGGGCGATGGCGTCCTTGTCAACGAAATCCCAGTAGGACAGCACGACGATCTTCACGTCGGTCACCCCGTCCCAGCGCAGTTCGCGCAGCGCCAGATCGATGCCTTCGATGAGGAACCATGAATTTTCGAAGTGCCCGTTCACGAGGCAGATCTTGCGTGCCCCATGGCGCGCGAATTCCTTGATCACGTCCTTCAGCGCCGCGACCAGCGTGGCGCCATCCAGGCTGGTCGTGCCCGGCATGTGATTGCCGCCGCCCGATTTCTGGTGTGATTTGTAGCCGTAGGTGAAGGGCGGGGCGACCAGTGCACCCAGCTCCAGCGCCACCCTGCGGGCGAACTCGGTGGGCAGCAACACATCGACATGCAGCGGCATATGATGGCCATGCTGCTCCATGGCGCCGACCGGGATCAAGATCGGGGTCTGCCCGGGCCGCACGGCAGCGTCGAATTCAGGCCAGGTGAGTTCGGAGGCGAAGGCGGTGGTGAGGGACATGGGAGCCTGCAAATGATGAAATGTTGCGGTCATTCTGCTTGCCCGGCGGCTATTTAGAAAATAGATTGTTTCAATCGTTCCATTTCCCCGGCAAATGCGATGGCGACCTTCACCAACCTTCCCACCGACCTTTTGCGCACCTTCGTCGCCGTGGTGGAGCTTGGCGGGCATTCCCGCGCGGGCGCCCTGCTCGGCCGGAGTCAGCCCGCGATCTCGTTGCAGATCCAACGACTGGAGGACCTCGTCCGGGCCCCGCTTCTGGCGCACGAAGGCCGGACCATTCATCCGACGCCCGCCGGCGAGGCGCTGCTGAGCTATGCGAGGGAAATGATCCGCATCAACGATGAGGCCGTGCGATACTTTCACCGCTCCGACATGTCCGGTGTGCTGCGCATCGGGATTCCGACGGACTACGCCGCGGCTTTCCTGCAAAGCACCCTTACAGCGTTCATCCGTCAGCATCCCGAAGTCGAACTTGAAATCCATTGTGATCTAAGCCGGGAACTGCACCAGCAACTGCGCGCCGACAATCTCGACATCATCGTGGCGACGATGCAGGCGATCCGCATGCCCTATCTTTCCCGGGCCTGGACCGAACAGCCCATTTGGGCAGCGGCCGCAGGATTCCGCCCTGCGCCGGGCCGTCCCGTCCCGCTTGGGGCGCATCTGGAGGGATGCGATTATCGGTCCCGCATGATCGAGGCGCTGGACACAATGGCAAGACGCTGGCGGATCGTCTACAGCGGGCCCGGCATCTCGGGCTTGCAGACTGCGGTGCTGAACGGTCTCTGCGTGACGGCGCTGACCCACGCAACCTTGCACGACGGCATGCGCGTGCTGACCGAAGAGGAAGGCTTCCCAACTCTGGAGCCGCTGCGGGTTGGGCTTTTCTACAAGCACCCCCGCCTTTCACCCGCCGGGCTTCAGCTTGTCAGCGACCTTGTTGCCGGGATTGAGAGTGTCGGCGCTGGCGTAAAGAAGTTACAAAACTGATCAAGAACAAGGCAGCACCGTTCGGACCGCTGATGCAACTTCGTGCTCCATAAGGCGCGCAAATGCACCAATTTCTAGAACCGATTTTGTCCCGCACAGTCCGCGCCATAACGTGAGCGGAACGGAAACCCCTCAACACCTTCAGGAAACCGCGACATGTTGAACACTCACAACGCCCTTATTCCTGTTACCCGGAGAACCTTGTTGTCTACGGGTGCCGCCGCACTCGCGATGCCGATGCTGTCGCGGAGGGCCTTTGCCGCCGCGCCGACGGAACTGACGATGCTGGCCTGGTACGGCCATGCCGAACCCGACGTCGTGTCCGAGTTCGAAGCTGAGAACAACGTGAAGTTTGTGCCGAAGTACTACAACGACGGCGACAACATGATGGGCCTCATCTCGCAATCGCCGCCCGGCACCTTCGATCTTGTCCTGTCGGATGCCGAATATGTGCAGGGGCTCAACGAGGCCGGCTACATCGAAGAGCTCGACCCAAAGGATTACCACTTCGACGACTATTTCCCGGAATTCCAGCAGTTTCCGGGCAACTGGAAAGATGGGAAGCTCTTCTCGGTCATGACCCGTTTCGGCTTCCTGGGTGTATCCTACAACACCGATGCTCTGACTGAGAAGGATGTGGACAGCTACAACGTCTTCTGGAACGACAAGATCAAGGGTAAGGTCGGCCACTACGACTGGCACCTGCCGAACCTTGGCCAGATGAGCCTGCTGAACGGCAACGCGAACCCCTACGACATCGACGCAGCCCATTGGCAGGCCGTGCAGGACAAGACGATGACCCTGCGCCCGAACATCGGCGGCTTCTTCGATTACGGCGGCACGTTTGCGTCGTTGAAGAACGGCCAGATGGTGGCGATGGCCGGTATCGGCGACTGGATCACCGGCGTTCTGCAAAAGAATGGTGCCAAGGTTGCCAGCCACATCCCGCAGGAAGGCGGGCTGCAATGGTCCGAGTGCTTCTGCATCGGCAAGGGCTCCAAAAAGGCCGATCTTGCGAAAAAGTGGATCCAGTACATCACCTCGGCCAAGGGTCAGGTGAAATCGGCCGAAATGGTCGCCTACCCTGCGCTGCTTCCTAACAAGAAGGGCTGGGATGAGCTCAACAAGGCCGACCCTGCCGAGGCCAAGCGCCAAGGCATGACCAGCGCCCCCGGCAACGTCATGGACATGATCAGGTCCGGTCGCATCCATTACCGGCAGTGGCCGATCCAGCAGGATCTCGATACCTGGAACAACTTCTGGACGAAGTACAAGAGCGCCTGATTCAACGCGGCCGACGGCGCACCGCTGTCGGCCCCACCCACCGTTCCTGCCACGGGATAGCCGCCATGCCCAAGCGCCTCTCTGTCTATGGCCTGACCTTTGCCCTGCCGCTTCTGCTCTGGCAGTTGGCCTTTTTCGTCTTGCCGCTGGCGTTCCTCGTCGCGCTCAGCTTCTGGTCGGTGCACAACTTCCGCCTGATTCAGGATTTCAACCCCGACAACTGGGCCTTCATGCTGGGGCGGCAGGTTTTCTGGCAGGCCTACGGGGTAACCTGGATGCTTGCCGCCAGCGCGAGCTTGCTGGCCTCGCTGCTGGCTTTTCCCTGCGCTTACGCGATCGCTTTCAAGCTTTCGGAAACCGCGCGACGCTGGGCCGTGTTTCTGATGGTGATACCGTTCTTCACCAGCTACCTGGTGCGGGTCTATTCCTGGCAGGTTTTCCTGTCCGACAATGGCATCATCAACGGCCTGCTTGGGGAAATCGGGATAGGTCCGCTTCACCTGCTGAACACGCCGGGAGCGATCCTCGTGGGATACCTTACTCTCACGCTGCCGCTGGTGATCCTACTGCAGATCTTCAGCCTCGCCTACATCGACCGAACCCTGATCGAGGCGGCGCATAACCTCCGGTCGGGTCGCCTTCGAACCATCTTTACCGTCGTGATCCCTTCGGCCCGCGTCGGTCTGGTGATCGCCGGGCTTTTCGCCTTCATCCTGTGCTTCGGCGATTTCGCAAGCCCGGTCTATCTTGGTGGCGGCGACCCGACGACCCTGTCGACCCTGATCACCGACACCACCAAGTCGGGCCAGCAATGGCCGCGCGCCGCAGTGATCGCGCTGATGATGATCCTGACCCTGCTCACGGTAGCCTTCGCGGCCGTGCGCTTTGCCTATCGCGGAGTCCGGAAATGAGCCACCACCAGCGCCACCCCAACGACCACCGGACCATCGACCTTCTGCTCAAGGTCTGGGTCGTGCTGTGCTTCCTGTTCGTCATTGCTCCGATCGCGGCGAGTTTTGTCTTCTCCTTCAACTCGGACCGCTTCCCGACGATTCCGCTGGGCCACTTCAGCCTCGAATGGTACCGCCTCGTGTTTGCCGACTCGAAGGTCTGGGACGGACTTCGAAATACGGTCATCGTGGCGGGGGTCGTGGCAGTCGTGGCAACCGGCATGGGCTTTGGCGCGGCCTACACCGACTATCGCTATAACTTCACCGGCAAGCAGGCCTACCTCGCGCTTGCCCTGATACCACCGACGATCCCGGCGATCATCATGGGTCTGGCCATGCTCGCCTATCTCTCGCGCCTTACTCTTTCGGGTAGCGTGCTGTCGGTGATCATTGCCCATGTCGTAATCTGCTCGCCCTTTGCGATGGCGATCATCCGCCTCAGGCTTTCGCAGATGGATTCAGCGCTCGAACCCGCGGCATGGAACCTTGGCGCCACGCAATGGGGTGCGATGCGCCACGTCATCATCCCGTTCTGCCTGCCATCGATCCTTGCGGCGCTCTTCATCACGATGGCGGTGTCGGCGGATGAATTCGCCGTCGCCTGGTTCGTCTCGGGCCTGAATGAAACGCTGCCGGTGAAGGTTTTGGGCTTCCTTCAGGGCCAGGTCAGCCCGCGTATCAACGTGATCGGCAGCTTCGTCTTTGTCGTCTCGATCGCACTGGTGATCGCAGCACAGCTCTTGATGTCCGGTCGCACCGGACGCCGCACGGAACAATAGGAGCTACCATGTCGACCGAAACACTCGTCAGCTTCGACGGGGTAAGCAAAAGCTTTGGCGCCTTCGTGGCCGTCCAGCCCATGAATTTCGAGATCCGTAAGGGCGAGTTCCTCGCCATCATGGGATCGAGCGGCTGCGGCAAGACAACGACTCTGCGGATGCTGGCCGGCCTCGAAACCCCGACCGAGGGCCAGATCCGCCTGTCGGGCAAACCGATCGACCACCTGCCCACGTGGAGCCGCGACACGCCGATGGTCTGGCAGAGCCTGGCGCTTTTCCCGTTCCTGAACGTGCGGGAAAACGTCGAGTTCGGGCTGAAGATGCGCGGCATGGCGAAGGCAGAGCGGCGGCGGCGAACCGGCGAGTGGCTCGACCGGATGCAGATTTCCGAGTTCGCCGAACGCAACATCGCGCAGCTTTCCGGTGGACAGCGCCAACGGGTAGCCTTGGCGCGGTCGCTTGTGGTCGAGCCTGAAATCCTGCTGCTGGACGAACCGCTTTCGGCGCTGGATGCCGCGCTGAAGGTCAGGATGCAGTCGGTCCTGAAGAACCTTCAGCGCGAAATCGGGATCACTTTCGTCTATGTAACCCACAGCCAGTCCGAGGCCTTTTCCATGGCCGACCGCGTGGTGATCATGAGCCGGGGCCGGATCGAACAGATCGGCACGCCGCAGGAAATCTACCGGACCCCGCGCACCCGGTTTGTCGCCGAGTTTCTTGGCTCGTCCAACATCTTCAGCGGCACGGTCCGCTCGTCCGCTGGCGGCAGTGTGGAACTGGAAACATCAGAAGGCCCGCTGCGTCTGGCCGTATCGGGCGGGGCGGATGCGCCAGTTGTCGGACGCTCCGCGACCTTCACGGTGCTGGACACCAAGACTAAACTCAGCCTGTCTCGCCCGCCCGAGGGCGCTAACGTGGTGCCGGTCAGGCTGATCGGCGAGGAATTCGTGGGCGCGACGGCAACCCTTTATCTGGAGACGGCGCAAGGTCAGGAAATCCGCGTCGAAAAGGGCCACGACGAGCTGGCCGAACTATCGCTCGAGATCGGCAAGGAGCTGTTCGCCTTCTGGCAACCCGAGGATGGCCACCTTGTCGCCGATGCGTGAAGGGCCGGGCGCCAACTGGCCGGTCATGAACGTTCCACACGGCTGTCGCCTGACCCCGCTGGCGCTGGACCGCGCCGTGGTAAGGTTACAAGTGGACCCAGCCCTCATTTCGGCGGGTAGCGTCGTGAACGGGATCACCCGGCCCGCAACCGATCTGTTGCGCCGACTCTTGGGAAGCCTGGCGGCGCGTGGCCCCGGACACGCACTAGTGGCACGCCCTGAAAAGGACGGTGGCTGAACGGCGATCCGCGTATAAATCAGCCCAAGTTTTCGTCATCGTTCTGGAGACAAGAACCATGTCCAGCCGCTTCGTTCCCAAGGGCGTCGCCTATGTTCCCGTAGCGGCAGGCCGTCCTCAGCAGCATATCGTCTTTCTACTGCTGTCGAATTTTTCCTTGCTCGCGTTCAGCTCCGCGATCGAACCCCTGCGCATCGCCAACCAGCTTTCCGGTCAGGCGCTGTTCACCTGGGTGGTGATTTCGGCGGATGGTCAGTCGGCGCAGTGTTCAAACGGGACCCGGATCGAGGTCGAAGGCGGGCTTGGCGACTGCCCGCCCGGAAGCATGGTCTTCGTCTGTGGTGGCGTTGAGCCCGACAAGTCGGCGACAAAGCAGGTAGGCGACTGGCTGCGGCTTCAATGGCGCACCGGCCGCACGATCGGCGGCCTGTGCACCGGTGCCTACTCACTTGCTCGAGCGGGGATTCTGGAAGGGCGCAAATTCACCCTCCACTGGGAAAACCTGGCGCCGTTCATTGAACAATTTGATCACCTCGATCCCGTAGAGCAACTCTATTGCATCGACGGGCGCATCATGACTTGCGGCGGCGGCGCGGCAGCCACCGATCTGTTCGTGGAAATCGTGCAGATGCTGTTTGGCGAAGATCTTGCCAGCTCGGTCCTCAGCATGTGCCTTCACGGGCACCACAGGCCCGCGACACTGCAGCAAAAGACCTCAGTCGCTGCGCTCATTGGCACCCGTCACCCCCTGCTGTCCGAGGTGATCAGATACCTCCAACGGAACATCGAGCCAGTGCTGGAACTCCGTACACTTGCCGACAGCCTTGGCATTTCTTCCCGACAAATTCAGCGGCTGTTCAGACGGTACCTTGGCACCACGCCGAAACAATACCACACCAGCCTGCGGCTTGAACGTGGCCGGGCGCTGCTGTCAGAAACCGACATGGGCGTCAGCGAGATTGCCTTCGCCTGCGGGTTCGCGAACGCCAGCACTTTCGCCCGGGCATTCCGAATCAAGTATGGCGTCTCGCCAAACCGGTTTTCGACTTGCGGGGTGGACTCCGGTCATTGAGGTTGCGAAACTAGGCGACGCGTCGGCACGCTCCTCCCCCCGGCTTATGGCCCGCGGCGGTTGCCCTTGTCTGCGGACACTGCCGGTGGCTGCACGGACGGGGCGAAAAACGGCGATTTAGAACCCGGCCGCTACACTCGCGATCCGTCGTGGTTCAGAACTTTTTTGTCAGCTCCGACACGGAGGTGAAGAGGTCGGTCAGGATTCGCCTGACAGACAGATCCAGTCGTTCGACCAGCCCAAGGATTTCGAGTTTCTCTGCGACTAACCGTAACCGAGCGGTTGTTACCGCGGTGGCTGGGCCTTGACGCGTGCGACAAGGTCTGGGTCATCGACGAAGTCGGCGAGGAATGCGTGCCAGGTTTCGGTGGTGATGCGGGCGGCGCGGAGCATGTCGGTCGGTTCTTCGATGCCATCGTCGGTCAGGGCGGTGATGGTCTCGTCGGGGCCGGTGTAGACGCTGATGATCGCCCCATATGTCAGGTTGTCGTCGTTGTAGACGATGGCCTCGAGAAGTTCGGGATCTTCGCCCAGCATCCTGGCGACGTCGTCGAGGGTGCAGACATGGGTGACGGTTGCCATCAGGCGGCCTCGGCCAGATCTGTGGTCAGTGGTGACCAGTTCCAGGGCAGCAGATCATTGATCCGATTGATCTTGTGATCGTGGATGCGGGCCAGGATGTCGGCCAGATAGGCCTGCGGATCGAGGCCGTCCAGCTTGGCGGTCTCGATGATCGTCATGGCGCGGGCCAGCGTTTCGGCGCCGGTATCGGCCCCTGCGAAGAGCCAGTTTTTCCGTCCGATGCCGATCGGGCGCAGGGCGCGTTCGGCGGGATTGTTGTCGATGGCTGACCGCGACCAACAGCGCGGGCTCGGCCTCCCTGAGCGGCGCGCGGGTGGTGGCGGCCGATGTCGTGCTCAATCCGCTCACGATGATTGCCGCAAACGGCTGGCAGGCGACCTGGCCCACGCCGCCGACGCTCGACCCGGTCGGCGCGCCCCGGACCGTCGCGATCACCCGGGCCGGGTTCGATGCCAGCGGCACGGCTCTCGCTCTGGTGGACAGGCTCACGATGATGAAACGGGTGCGCCAGCCCTGGCCGAACCAGACGAGCCTGACCGCCGATCAGGTTGCGCTGTCGGATTTCGTCTATGCCACCGACACGGTGTCGGGCATGACGAATGCCTCGACGCTCGCGCCGCCGCGGCCGATCTGCTTCTGGTTGACGCCGGACCTCGAGCGGGCCACCGGGGCCACCTTTACCGTGCAGCTTGCGGTGGCGCACGCCTATGCCCGCGCCGGGCGGCCGGTGGCGGCGGTGAAGTTCATCGCGTCGGACGGAACCCACAGCGTGGAAAGCCTCGTCACGACGATGGCCTCGCGGTCGTTCGCCTCCGGGCTTTCCGCGCCGTATTTCGAAGCCGTGCTCGATGTGACCGGGCTGGATGCCCGGACCATCTGCACGGTGGACGTCATCGTTTACGGGAGGGCTGAGGGCTGCCCCGCAGTCGATCGCGGCACCAACCAGCCGGATGCCGTGATCGACGGCCCTTCGTCGGAAAGTGCCCTGCCCTCTGCGTCGCGGGGCTGGCGGGACGATGCCATCCAGCGCGCTTCGCTCGAGGCGACGCTGGGATACTGGGGCGATCCCACCCACAACCCGATCTCCCCGGTTTCTGGCGCGCCGATGCTGGATCTCGCCAACTGCGCCGCCCGGGCCTGGGATGCGCGGCCCTATCCGTTCTTTCCGCAGCTCGCCGATCGCTGGCCCGACAGCGAGACCTGGCACCTCGGGCACGGATTGACCGGGCGTCTCGGGGCCCTCTCACTTGCGGCTCTCGTGCGCCACCTCTGCGCCCGGGCCGGGCTCGCGCCCGACCGCATCGACGTGTCGGGCTTGCATGGGCAGATCGAGGGCTACGCCATCGCCGCTCTCGAGGCGCCGCGTACATCGCTTACCCTGCTGGGTCGGTATTTCGGTTTTGACGGCGTGGAGTCCGAAGGCCGCCTGCGCTTCGTGATGCGCGGCGGCGCGCCGCAGACCGAGATCACGGCGGAGGATCTGGTCGACACCCAGGCGCCCGACGGCGAGGCGTTTGAACTGACGCGGGCGCAGGAGTCCGAGCTTCCCCTTGGCCTCAAATGGCAGGTGGCCCGGGCCGATGGCGACTATGATGCGGCGCAAGTCGAGGCGCGCCGCATCACCGTCGACACCGCCCGCATTGCCTCGGAGTCCTTCCCCTTCGCCACCGCCCCCGAGGCGGCCGAGCGCCAGTGCCGCCGGGCGTTGATCGAGGCCTGGATCGGGCGTGACACCGCAAGTTTCCGGCTGCCACCCTCCCGCCTGGCCCTCGATCCGGGCGACGCGCTGCGCTTTGTTCACGACGGACGCCGCGTGGAGTATCGCATCAGCACCACTGCCGATGCCGAGACCCGCGCGCTCGAATTGGTCCGGCAGGACCGCTCTGCCTATGATTTGCCGTCCGGCGCTGCGCGCGATGCCGCCCTCGCCCGCCCCGCGGTCTTCGGTCCGCCAGTGGCGATCCTGCTCGATCTGCCGCAATTGCGCGATGACGTGCCCGCGCACCAGCCCTGGGTTGCCGCTTCTGCCTCCCCTTGGCCGGGCACAATGGCACTCTATCGCAGCCCCGGCGACGACGGGTTCGAGCTTCTGAAGACCTTCACCACGCGGGCCGGGATCGGGGTGCTGGCATCAGACTTGCCCACCGGGCCGGTCGCGCGCTTCGATCTCGCCAATGCGCTGGTGCTGGACCTCGCCTTCGGCACGCTGGTCTCGGTCACCGACCTTGCGCTCTTCGCAGGTTCCAATTCTCTCGCGGTCGAGTCCGCCGCCGGGGTCTGGGAACTGGTTCAGGCGGGCCGCGTCGAACTGATCGCGCCGAAGCGCTACCGCCTCACCCGGCTCTTGCGCGGACAGCGCGGGACCGAGCGCGCGATGGGCACACCAACGCCCGCGGGGGCGCGCGTGGTTGTACTCGATTCCGCCCTCGCCCCGTTGCCCATTGGCGAGGCCGACCTCGGCCTGCCCGCCACCTGGCGCATCGGCCCGGCCGCCCGCCCGGTCAGCGACGAAGCCTATGGCCAGCAGGTCTTCGCGCCTCAAGGGGTCGGGTTGCGCCCCTTCGCGCCAGGGCACATCGCGCAACCCTGCCGCACAGGCCGCCTGCCCGGTGATCTCACCCTCAGCTGGGTGCGGCGCTCGCGGGCCCTTTCAGCTGACGCCTGGGGCGCAGGCGAAGTGGCGCTGGGCGAAGGTGAGCAGGGACCGTGGCCCCAGTGGGGCCACGAAAGCCCTGCGAACGAGGCCTACGCCGTCGATATCCTGTCAGGGTCCACCGTCCTGCGCACCCTCACGGCCTCCGGCCCGAGCGTTCTCTATCCCGCCGCCCAGCAGATCGTCGATTTCGGGGCGCTTCTGGGCCCCGGCGATCACCTCGATCTCCGCATCGCCCAACTCTCCGCCGTGACCGGGCGCGGCAGCCCCGCAATCGTCACCCTTACCTTATGAAGGCCATCCCATGACCGACACCACGACCAATCTCCTGCTGCCCTACCTCCTCGCGGCGCAGGCCCAGAAACATGTCACCCATAACGAGGCGCTGCGGCTGCTCGACGGGCTGGTGCAACTCGCCGTCCTCGACCGCGATCGAACCGCGCCGCCGACCGCACCCGCCGAGGGCGACCGCCACATCGTGGCAACCGGCGCCACCGGCCTCTGGGCCGGATGGGACGGCGATGTGGCACTCTGGACCGATGGAGCCTGGCTGCGCCTGCCCGCGCGCGATGGCTGGCGCGTCTGGGTTTCGGCCGAGGTCAACCTCGTGCTGCGCATCGGCGCCGCCTGGCTCACGCTCGATGCGGCGCTGAACCTCGTCGCGCGCGCCGAGACCGTCGCGGTGGCCGCGGCGGCGGGCGGCGCCAGCACCGGCATGGCGGTGTTCGAGCAGACGCTGGCGGGCCTCACCGGCGCCAGCGTGGACTCCACGGTTCTGATCCCCAACGGCGCGATCCTGCTCGGCGTTTCGACCCGCACCCTGGCGGCGGTCCTTGGCGCCACGTCCTTTGACTGCGGCATCGCGGGCGCGGCGTCGAAGTTCGGCGGCAGCCTCGGCGTGGCCGCGGGCGCCAGCAATCTCGGCGTGATCGGACCTGAAGCCATCACCGCCGATACGCCGGTGCGCCTCACCGCGCACGGTGCCGATTTTGCCGGAGGCACCGTGCGCATCGCCATCCATTGCCTGATCTGCACGGCCCCGGCCTGACCGACACGAGGAGACCGCGATGACCGACAAGAGTGACGTGAGCTACTTCCAGTGGCTCTGGAGCGAACCCGGCCAGGCCGCCCTCGCCGGGGCCGCGGGCGGGATCGTCCGCTGGATCACCCTGCACGAAAGCCGCCGCGAGGGCCTCTTCTCTCTGGTGGTGGGCGCCCTTTGCGCGATCTACCTGCGCATTCCACGGAAGATGGGCGCCTTTTCCACGTGATCGTGGGCACTCGTTCCACGGCATCTTGGGCAGCCATTCCACACGAAGGTGGGCAGCTGGTTTGACCGACGGTTTCATGGAGTCAGGCTTGGGCTGACAGGTCAAGGCTT
>NZ_CBAICG010000058.1:0-20338 GCF_964715405.1 Solirhodobacter sp.
GCGGGGCGCCGCGGGGCTTTGGCCCGCGCGGCGCCCCGGCTTGCCTGACATCGACGAGGGCGGGACGGCAACATGGCGACAGCGACGAACGGCGGAGCAGCGCCGCGGGTGGCCGAGGACTACATCCTCGAACTGCACGCTCTGCACAAGAGTTACGGGCCGGTGGAGGCGCTGAAGCCAACGGACCTGAAATTCCGGCGCGGCGAGATTCACGCCATCGTGGGCGAGAACGGCGCGGGAAAATCCACCCTCATCAAGCTTCTGACGGGCGTGGTGCGGCGCAGCGGCGGCGATATCAAGTGGAACGGCAAGGTCGTGCACCTTGAAAACCCGTTGCAGGCAATCGCGCTGGGCATCAACGCGGTTCACCAGGAAGTGGTGCTGTGCAAGCATCTGTCGGTGGCCGAGAACATCTTTCTGGGCGATGAGAAGGTCCGCCTCGGATTGTTGCAGAAGCGCCGGATGAAGGCGCTGGCGCAGGCCATCCTGGACGATCTGGGCTTCACCATCTCGGCCGGCGCGACGCTGGGCAGCCTGACCATCGGGCAGCAGCAGCTTGTGGCGACCGCCCGCGCCTCCGAGCGCGGCATCAAGTTCCTGATCTTCGACGAGCCGACCGCCTACCTGACCCGACAAGAGGCGGCACAGCTTTTCACGCTGATCCGCCGTTTCAAGGCCGAGGGCGTCACCATCGTCTATATCAGCCACCGGATGGAGGAGGTGTTCGAACTGGCCGACCGCGTTTCCGTGCTGCGCGATGGCAACCTCGTGGGCACCCGCGAGATCGCCGACACCAACGACGCCGAACTGGTCTCATTGATGATCAACCGCACGCTGGACCAGATCTACCACAAGGAAATGATCCCGCGCGGCAAGGTGTTGCTGGAAACCCGCGCCCTCAGCGGCAAGGGGTTCGAGGACATCTCGATCACCGTTCATACCGGCGAGATCGTCGGCCTTTACGGTCTGATCGGTGCCGGACGGTCGGAATTCGCGCTCAGCCTCTTTGGCCGCAATCCGCGCACCTCGGGCGAGATCCTGTGGAAGGGCAAGCCGGTCGCCATCACCACCGAGCGGCGCGCGATCGACCTCGGGATTGCGCTGTCGCCGGAAAGCCGACGCGATCAGGGGCTGAACGTGAACCTGCCGATCGGGCTGAACATCAACCTGCCGGTCTACGACCGCATCACCTGGGGCCCGCTGGTGAACGAGCGCGAGGAGGCCCGCCGCGCCGACCGCCAGATCGCCGATCTGAGCATCAAGACGCCGACCCGCCGCGCGCTGGTCTCGTCGCTGTCGGGCGGCAACCAGCAGAAGGTGGTGATCGGCAAATGGCTGAACCACGGCGCCGACCTCTTCATCTTCGATGAACCGACGGTGGGCGTCGATGTCGGCACCAAGGCCGAGATTTACCGCCTGTTCGCCGCCCTGCTGAAGCGCGGCGCCGGGATCATCCTGATCTCGTCCTACCTGCCGGAAGTCTATGAACTGGCCGATACGCTGCATGTGTTCCGCAGCGGCAGACTGGCGGGCAGCCACGGCTTCCGCGATGCCCCCGACGAAAGCGTTCTGGCCGAGGCGATCGGCGTCTGAGACGAGACCTGGAAGGAAAAAGCATGTCGACCACCGAGCTCGCCCCGCCCCGCGCCCAAGCCCCGAAGCGCAATTACAGTTTCCTGTTCGCGCTGACGCTGATCGGCCTGCTGGCCGCGCTGTGCATCGTGCTGACGATCGCCAACCCGATCTTCATGACCGACCGCAACATCTCGAACCTGCTGCGGCAGGGCTCGATGATCGCCATCCTCGCGGTCGGGCAGACCTTCGTCATCATCACCGCCGGGATCGACCTCAGCGTGGGGGCCATCGTCGGCTTCTCGACCGTGGTGATCGCGCTCTTGATCCAGGCCGGGGTGCCAACGCCGGTGGCGATCCTGATCACGCTGCTGGTCGGCATGGGCATCGGCATGTTCCACGGCTTCGGCATCACCCGGATGGGGCTGCCGCCGTTCATCATCACGCTGGCCACGCTGACCTCGCTGCGCGGCATCGGGCTGGTGATGACGAACGGCTCGACCATCTCGATCAACGACACCGTCTTCACCGGGTTCGCCACGCAAAGCTTGCTTGGCATTCCCAGCCTGTTCTGGATGGTCATTCTGGTCTCGATCCCGGCCTATGTCTTTCTCGATCACAGCCGCTGGGGCCGCTACCTGTTCGCGGTCGGCTCGAACCGGGAATCGGCGCGGTTGTCGGGCGTCAGCGTGCCGCGCACGATCTACCTGGCCTACAGCCTGTCGGGGTTCTTCGCGGCCTTCGTCGGCGTTCTGCTGGCGATGCGCATCGGCATCGGCAACGCGACCCAGGCCGACGGCTGGGAACTGCTGGCAATCGCCTCCACCGTGATCGGCGGCACCAGCCTGTTCGGCGCCATCGGATCGGTGCACGGGCCACTGATCGGCGCCTTCATCCTGGCGGTGATCAACAACGGGGCGAACCTGCTGAACGTGAACTCGTTCTGGCAGCGCATCATCACCGGTGTGCTGATCATCATCATCGTGTTCTTCGACCAGCTTCGTCGGCGCAGCGGCTAGGGGTGAGACCCCACCACCCGCACAAAAAAGGGGCATGAGGCATGCGTGGACTGATCTGCCCGGCACCGGGCCAGCTTGAATTCGTCGATGACCTGCCAGAGCCGGGGGCGCCGCCGCCCGGCTGGGCGCTGCTTGACGTGGCCGAGGTCGGCATCTGCGGCACCGACTTTCACATCTACGAGGGCAGGCACCCCTACCTGAGCTATCCGCGCGTGATGGGGCACGAGGTTTCGGGTGTGGTGAGCGTGGCCGGGGCGGGCGTCGATCTGGTGCCGGGAACGGCGGTGGTCGTCAACCCCTACCTCAGTTGCGGCCATTGCATCGCCTGCCGCAAAGGCAAGCCGAACTGCTGCGCCAACATCCAGGTGCTGGGCGTGCACTGCGACGGCGCGATGTGCGAGCGGATTCTGGTGCCTGCGCGCAACCTCTACCCGGCGGGCGCGCTCAGCCTGCGCGACGGGGCCACGGTTGAATTCCTTGCCATCGGGGCCCATGCCGTGCGGCGGTCGATGGCCGCGCCCGGCAGCCGAGCGCTGGTCATCGGCGCCGGGCCGATCGGGCTTGGCACCGCCCTGTTCGCGCGCATCGCCGGGCTGGAGGTCACCCTGCTCGACACCAGCGCCGAACGGCTAGCGGTGGCGCGCGACCGGCTGGGCTTTGCCTCGGCGCTGACCGCCGGGCCGGACCTTGCGGCGCGGATCGACGCCCTGACTGCGGGCGAACGCTTCGACGCGGTGTTCGACGCGACGGGCAACGCCGCCTCGATGCAGGGGGCGCTGTCGCACGTCGCGCAAGGGGGGGTGCTGGTCTTCATCGGCGTGGTCCGCGACGAGATCGCCATCAGTCACCCCGAATTCCACCGGCGCGAGATGATGCTGATCGGGTCACGCAACGCCGTGAAGGCCGACTTCGACCATGTGACGGCCAGCATACTTGCCGGGCATGTTCCGGTTGCGGCTCTGGTGACGCATCGCACCACGCTGGAGGGCGCTGTGACCGATCTGCCGCTCTGGGCGCAGCAAAAATCGGGGCTGATCAAGGCGATCATCCAGATCGGGTGACCGCGCACCAACCGGCACCTGATGCGCGATCAGCCGCGCCGCCAGCGGTGGAACCGTTCCAGCATGCGCAACACGCGGGGGCTGACGTGCGCCTTCCGCCACGCTCCGGCGGCGTATTTGTTCGCCTCGGCCAGCGTCGGATAGATGTGGATCGTGCCGAGGATCTTGTTCAGCCCCAGCCCGTGCGTCATCGCCAGCACGAATTCGGCCAGCAGATCGCCCGCATGGTCGCCCACGATCGTCACGCCAAGGATACGGTCCTTGCCCGGCACTGTCAGCACCTTGACGAAGCCCGCCGTTGCACTGTCGGTGATGGCGCGGTCCAGATCGTTCGTGTCGTAGCGCGTGACCTCAAAGGCGATGCCCTGCGCGCGCGCCTCCTGTTCGTTCAGGCCGACGCGGGCGACCTCGGGGCTGATGAAGGTGGCCCGGGGGATCACGCGATAATCCGCCTTGACGCGCCAGACGATGCCGAACAGCGCGTTGACCGCCGCGAACCAGGCCTGATGCGCGGCGACATGGGTGAACTGATAGGGCCCGGCCACATCGCCGGCCGCGAGGATGTTGGGGTAAAGCGTTTCGAGCCAGGCGTTGGTCTCGATGACCCCGCCCACCGGAATCCCCAAGGCCTCCAGCCCATAGCCCGCAAGGCGCGGGGTGCGACCGACGGCGGCGATGATCTCGTCAAAGGCGATCAGGCGCCGGGTGCCGCCCGCCTCGACCTCGATCCACTTTTCGCCCGCGGTCACGCCGCAGGCCACGGCGGTATGCCCGGTCAGCACCCGCACCCCGTCCGCCGCCAGCGCGGCCTGGGCCAGGGCCGATACCTCGGCATCATCGCGCGCCAGGATGCGCAGGCCGCGTTCGATCTGCGTCACCTCGGCGCCCAGCCGGGCGAAGGCCTGCGACAGTTCCGACCCGACCGGGCCGCCGCCCAGCACCACGATCCGGCGCGGCACCTGATCGCGGTCCTTGAGCGCCTCCCACAGCGTGTCGGAGGTCAGATAACCGACCGCCCCGATGCCCGGCACATCCGGCACGGTCGGGGCCGCCCCCGTGGCCAGGATGATCGCGCGCGTCGTCAAGCGTCGGGTGCCGCCGTCGTCCGCAATGATCTCGACTGTCCAGGGGTCGATCAGCGTTGCATGCCCCGCCAGCACCTCGACCCCCAGCCCCTCGTAGCGCTCGACGCTGTCATGCGGGGCGATCTCGGCAATCACCTGCCGGACCCGCGCCATCACCCGGCGGAACGAGACGGCGGGCGCCACGGGCGTCAGCCCCCAGGCCTCGGCGTGACGCATCTGGTGGGCGAGCGTCGCGCTTCGGATCAGGGCTTTCGAGGGGACGCAACCCGTGTTCAGGCAGTCCCCCCCCATCCTGTGGCCCTCGATCAGGGTGACCTTGGCCCTGACCGCCGCCCCGATATAGGCGCTGACCAGACCGGCGGCGCCCGCCCCGATGACGATCAGGTTGCGGTCGAATTTCGCGGGCTTGCGCCATCTGGCGATGGCCTGGCGACGGGTGAGGGCAGAAGGAACCATGGCGGCGATCCAGATGAAAGGGCGGCAAGGGCCGGCAGCCCGACCTTTGCTGATCGACCGCGCCGGGATCAAGCGCCTAGCGCCGGATGGTGCCATCCCCGGTCACCAGGTACTTGAAGCTGGTCAGTTGCTCGGCGCCGACCGGCCCGCGCGCGTGCAGCTTGCCGGTGGCGATGCCGATCTCGGCGCCCATGCCGAATTCGCCGCCATCGGCGAACTGGGTCGAGGCGTTGCGCAGCAGGATCGCGCTGTCGAGCCGGGTGAAGAACCGCTCGGCCACCGCGTCATCCTCGGTGATCACCGCGTCGGTATGGTTCGAGCCATAGCGGCGGATATGCGCGATCGCGCCGTCCACCCCGTCCACCACTTTCGCGGCGATATCCATGTCGAGATACTCGCGCCCCCAATCCTCGGCGGTGGCGGGCAGCGTGCCGGGCAGCCGGGCCAGCGTTTCATCGGCATGCACCCGCACCCCGGCCGCCACCAGCGCCGCGATCAGGTCGGCCCCCAGCGTCGCCGCCACCGGCCGGTCGACCAGCAGACATTCCGCCGCGCCGCAGATGCCGGTGCGCCGGGTCTTGGCGTTCAGCACCACCGCTAGCGCCTTCACGGGATCGGCGGCCTTGTCGACATAGACATGCACGATGCCCTCCAGATGCGCGAACACCGGCACCCGCGCCTCGCGTTGCACCAGGCCCACCAGCCCCTTGCCGCCGCGCGGCACGATCACGTCGATGAATTCGACCATCCCCAGAATCGCGCTGACGGCCGCCCGGTCGCGCGTCGGCACTAGCTGAATTGCCGTCTCCGGCAGGCCCGCCGCCGTCAGCCCTTCGACCAGACAGGCATGGATTTCGCGGGACGAGTTGAACCCTTCCGAGCCGCCGCGCAGGATGACCGCATTGCCCGCCTTCAGGCACAGCGCACCGGCATCCGCCGTCACGTTGGGCCTGCTCTCGTAGATCACGCCGATCACGCCGATCGGCGTGCGCACCCGCCGGATGTGCAGCCCCGAGGGCATGTCCCATTCCGCCAGCACCGTGCCCACCGGGTCCGCCTGCGCCGCGACCGCGCGCAATCCCGCGACGATGCCGCCGATCCGCGCCTCGTCCAGCAGCAGCCGGTCCATCATCGCGCCACTCAGACCCTTCGCGCGGCCATAGTCCAGATCGAGCGCGTTCGCCGCGAGGATCTCCGCGCGCCGCGCCCAGACGGCCTCCGCCGCCACCGAGAGCGCCCGCGCCTTGGCCTCCGGCGCGGCACAGGCCAGTTCCGTCGCGGCCGCCCGCGCCGCGCGACCGATGTCGGCCATCACGCCCGCAATGTCCTCGCCGTCGCGCATCGCCCGCCTCACTTTCGGTCCTGAAATATCCCACGGGGGCGCGGGGGTGTGAAACCCCCGCTCCGACCCCGCCCCTCACACCACCATGTCATCCCGGTGCACCAGCACGGATCGCCCCGGCGCACCCAGAATCGCCGCGATCTCGCTCGACCGGTGCCCCTTGATCGCCCGCGCCTCGGCCGCCGTGTAGCGCGTCAGGCCCTTGCCAAGCGCCTCGCCTGCGGGCCCGAGGATTGCCACCGGATCGCCGCGCCCGAAGCTGCCCGACACGCCGGTCACCCCGGCCGGCAGCAGCGACTTGCCCTCGCCAAGCGCGCGTACCGCGCCCGCGTCCAGCGTCAGCTCGCCGCGCGGCTTCATCGCCCCGATCCAGCGTTTGCGCGCCGCCTGCGGGTCGCCCTGCCCCAGGAACCAGGTGCAATTCGCCCCCGCCGCCAGCGCCGCCAGCGGCCGCTCCACCGAGCCTTCCATGATCGCCATTGCGCAGCCGCCCGCCACGGCGGTCTTGGCGGCCATGATCTTGGTCTTCATGCCGCCCTTCGACATCCCCGAAATCGGATCGCCCGCCATCGCCTCGATCTCGGGCGTGATCTGTTCCACCAGATCGAAACGGATCGCCGTGGGGTCTTCCTTCGGGTTGGCCGAGTAGAACCCGTCCACGTCCGACAGCAGCACCAGTTGATCCGCCCCCACCGTCACCGCGATCTGCGCCGCCAGCCGGTCGTTGTCGCCAAACCGGATCTCGTCGGTCGCCACGGTGTCGTTCTCGTTCACGATCGGCACCACGCCAAGGGCCAGCAGCGTCTCCAGCGTCGCGCGGCTGTTCAGATAGCGTCGCCGGTCCTCGGTATCCTCCAGCGTCACCAGCACCTGCGCCGTCACGATGCCATGCGGCGCCAGCACCTCCTCATAGGCGCGCGCGAGGCGAATCTGCCCGACCGCCGCCGCCGCCTGACTCTGTTCCAGCGGCAACGGCCCGGCAGGCAGCCCCAGCACGCCGCGCCCCAGTGCGATCGAGCCGGAGGAGACCAGCACCACATCCGCGCCGCGCGCCTTCGCCGCCGCGACGTCCAGCGCCAGCGCCCGCAGCCAGCCCTCGCGCAGCCGCCCGGCCTCGCGCTCGCCCGGCTTGCCCTCGACCAGCAGCGTCGAGCCGATCTTCACCACCAGCCGCCGCGCGGCGGCAATGTCGGGGCGGGCCGTCACGGCTGCCACGACCCCGGCTCCGGTTCCGACTCGGCCAGGGCACCGGGACGGATCACCGCGAACAGCGCGCGCAGCACCTCCGGCATCCCCATTCCGGCGACCGCCGAGATCAGATGCACCGGCCCCCCGGTCGCCTTTTCCAGCGCGCGTCGCCGCCGCCCCAGCGTTTCACGGTCCAGCGCGTCGATCTTGGTCATCGCGGTCAGGCGCGGCTTGTCGGCCAGGCCGTAGCCATAAGCCTCCAGCTCGCCGATGATGGTGCGATAGTCCCTGGTGATGGTCGAGGACGTGCCATCCACCAGATGCAGCAGCACCGAGCAGCGTTCGACATGGGCCAGGAACTGGTCGCCCAGCCCGCGCCCCTCGCTCGCGCCTTCGATCAGGCCGGGAATGTCGGCCATCACGAATTCCTTGCCGTCGATCCCGACGACGCCAAGGTTCGGCACCAGCGTGGTGAAGGGGTAATCCGCGATCTTCGGCCGCGCGTTCGAGGTGGCGGCAAGGAAGGTCGACTTGCCCGCATTCGGCAGCCCCAGCAATCCCGCATCGGCGATCAGCTTCAGCCGCAGCCACAAGGTGCGCTCCACCCCCTCCTGGCCGGGGTTGGCGCGGCGCGGCGCCTGGTTGGTGGCGCTCTTGAACTGCAGGTTGCCCCAGCCGCCATTGCCGCCGCGCGCCAGCAGCACACGCTGGCCCGGCGTGGTCAGGTCGGCGATGAGCGTCTCTTCGTCCTCGTCGAGGATCTCGGTGCCCACCGGCACCTTCAGCACGATGTCCTCGCCGGTCTTGCCGGTGCGCTGGCTGCCCATGCCGTGCTGGCCCGACCGCGCAAAGAAATGCTGCTGATAGCGAAAGTCGATCAGCGTGTTCAGCCCCTCGACCGCCTCGGCCCAGACCGATCCGCCGTTGCCACCGTCACCGCCATCGGGGCCGCCGAACTCGACATACTTGTCGCGCCGGAAGCTGACGCAGCCGCTGCCGCCGCCGCCCGAGCGGATGTAGACTTTGGTCAGGTCGAGGAATTTCATCGCGTCGCCTCTGGTCTTGCCGCCCGCAGGCGATAGTCGCATTCCGGGTGGCGCTCAAGCCGCAGCCCTGCCGCCCTTTCATCTTGGGGAAAATATCCTCGGGGGGTGTGGGGGGCCGACAGCCCCCACGGTCCCGACCTCAGCCGATCTTCTTCACATAGGTCCAGGTCGGCACCTGCGCCCCGCGCGCCACCGAAAAGGTCTCGGCGTCGCCCAGATACTCGAACCCGCAGTTGGTCAGCACCCGCGCCGACACCGGATTGTCCTGAAACACCTCGGCAAAGATCGTGCGCGCGCCCTGCGGATTGGCCTCCACCAGCGTGCGCACCGCCTCGCTGGCGAACCCGGTATTCCAGAACGCGGGCGCCACCCAGAAGCCGATCTCGGATTGGCCGCGGTCCATCCGCGTCAGCCCGATGGTGCCGAGCACCTCGGCCAGCCCCTGCGCCGCGCCGTCGAGCACCCAGA
Organism: Solirhodobacter sp.; assembly: GCF_964715405.1. Lineage (NCBI taxonomy): Bacteria > Pseudomonadati > Pseudomonadota > Alphaproteobacteria > Rhodobacterales > Paracoccaceae > Solirhodobacter > Solirhodobacter sp. The sequence goes on from NZ_CBAICG010000058.1 coordinate 9,238, forward strand.
CATCCCTGGCCCGCCCCTCGGCCGTCGAACGGGTGATGAACGCCTCGGTCGACCCCGGTGGCAGCGGATGCGGGATCGAGCGCGTCGCCTCGGCCACCCGCCGGTCGGCGGTGTAAAGCGCGATCAGCCCGGCATCCGACTTGCGCACCGGGCGCAGCAGAAACCGCTCTGCCGCGATCACCGGTTGCACCGGAATGGAATCGAGTCTCATGCCTTCCTCCTCTGGCACGATGGGCCCGGATCGAGCCCCGCAGGTGCGTCGCGCCGGCATCAGGCACACCGCCGTCACACGTCCCCATCCGTCGATCTGGGAAACCGCCCCTGCCGAAGCAATCCCCCGGCCTGCAACAGTTTGTGCCCGATCCCGCAAAAGGGCGCGGGGGACCGGCTTTGCAGCCGATCCCCCGTTTACATCAGACCTGTAAAGGGTCGGCTTACTCGGCTGCCTCCGGCACCGGAAGCACCGACACGAAGGTACGGCCCTTGAAGCCCTTCTTGTAGGTCACGCGGCCTTCGACGACGGCGAAGATCGTGTGATCGGTGCCCATGCCGACGCCATTGCCCGGAAACCAGGTGGTGCCGCGCTGGCGCACGATGATGTTGCCGGGGATCGCGGCCTCGCCGCCATAGAGCTTGATGCCCAGACGACGACCGGCGGTATCGCGACCGTTGCGGGAGGAACCGCCTGCCTTTTTATGTGCCATCTCGCGTTACTCCTGAGCTTCCGCGGCCGTCTTCTTGGCGGCGCGCTTCGGTTTTGCTGCCGGGGCTTCCACCGCGACGGGGGCCGGCGCGACGGGGGCCGGGGCGGCGTTGTGCGCCGCGCGGCGCGCAATCGCGGTGCCGACGGCGGCGGTGACGCCCGACGCATCCGCGCCCGCGGCGAGGATGTCGGTCACACGCAGCAGCGTCAGCTTCTGGCGGTGGCCCTTGGTGCGCTGCGACGAGTGCTTGCGGCGGCGCTTGACGTAGTGGATGACCTTGTCGGCCTTGATCTGCTCGATCACTTCGGCCTGCACTGCGGCACCGGCCACGAGCGGCGCGCCAACGGTCAGGCTGTCGCCGCCGAGCATCAGGATATCGTTGAACTGGACCTTTTGGCCAGCCGAAGCATCAAGCAATTCGACGCGCAGGATATCGCCAGCCTGCACCTTGTATTGCTTGCCGCCCGTCTTGAGGACCGCGAACATGGGTCTTTCCCTTTTCCTTAACCGCGTCCTGTGGCCCCCGTTACCGGGCGTTGGTGCCATGCGCCTTCGGACAGCGCGCCCCTTCGGGGCGTAATTGCATTAACCCGGCGGACCTTTCGGGCGCGTCGGGATGCGGGCTTATCGGGAATCAGCGCCGGAAAGTCAAGCGCGTCGCTGCTAGAGCGCCCGGCCCGACAGGGCCCCTGCCGCCGCCCGCCCGAGATCATGCGCGACGCCATCGAACACCCCGTCGAACGCCGTGAACAGCGCCCGATTCAGCGCCTTTCCGGCCGGTGTGCGCGCAAAATCTGTGTAGGCGGCCAGATCGGCGTCGCTCAGCGGCGCATAGGCCAGCGCGAGGAACGGGAACAGCCAATCCTCGGTGTCGTGGCGGATGCTGTCTTCCTGCGTCGCGACCTCCGCGACGATCTGCGCCTCGGTCATCTCGAACCCCTTGGCGTGGCCCTCGACCAGGCCCTTGTAGAAGGCGATGTCGGAATTCATCGTCCCCGACACGTTCGATTCGACCAGATCATTCGCCGCCGCGAAGGCCTTGAGCGCGGTGAGCCGCGGGTCACCGGCCTCGGCCATGTCGGCCAGGGCCTGATGCGCGCTCGCCTCCACGTCCGGGTCGAGCAGCGCGCGCCGCGCCGAAACCTCCAGCGAGACGATCCGCCGCCCGCGTCCGGTGTCGAAGAAGGCCAGCATCGCAGGCACCTGCGCCGCGGGCAGCGCCGCCCGAAACCGGGTGTCAAAGGCGGTCGTCAGCGCGGCACCGTCGTAGATCGTCGCCACATCCCGCGCCCAGGCCGCGCCGCCCTGACCGGGAAAAAGCTTCGCCTCCAGCGTCTTGCCGTAGTCGAGTCCCTCCTGGCGCATGACCTCGATCACCTCCGGCAGCCGCAGCACATCGGACAGATGCGCGACCGGGTCACCGGTCTGTGCCCGCGCGGGCAGCACCACCGCCAGCGCCAGCGCCGCCGCAAGGGCGAGTCGGATGAACATTGCGCGCCCCCGGCAGCTTCGATCCCGGCAGAGCTACCGCGTCCGCCCGCCAATTCCAACCGCCACGCCCACATCGCCCGGCAAACGCCCGCGAAATCCCCCTTGCGCGAGGTTGCGCACCCCGCTACATCGCTGCCCGTTGATCCCTGACGCGGAGAGGTGGCAGAGTGGTCGAATGCGGCGGTCTCGAAAACCGTTGTGGGTTTGCGCCCACCCAGGGTTCGAATCCCTGTCTCTCCGCCAATCATCATTGAAATCATTGGAAAAAATGCGAGTTTTTTTGATGCACCCGCCAAAGAACCCGCCAACTAGTTTGCGCTTGATCGCGGCAGGCTGTGACAGGCGAGGTTGAGCGGACAGGAAAGCAGGGCACCCCGCCCCGGTCGCGGGTCCTTCCCCTGACAATTCCCGGCGCGGGCATTTCGCAAGCCTGATGCCTTGCTAAGTGTGAACACCGAAAAGTGGTTTCCAGTTTCCACTCGGTCGCGCTGGTCTTGCACAAATCTTGGCGTCGCGCCTAGCAGACCTTAGGGCAAACTTAGGGTCCGGCCTAAATCCGCACCCCGCGCGCGATACCGCCCGGAAAGCGGGCAAGCTATCACCTCACTCCGCGCGCCCGTGTAACTGCGCAACAATCCTGCACCCCGCCCCGGTCGGCCCGCCACCGCGCCCAGCGCCGCCGTTGCGCCTAAGCTGGCGCGCCCATTTCGGCACTCACTGCAGCGGCCGGCAAAGGTTCTGTACCTGCCCGTCGATAATCGACCAGTCAAACTCCGGGCTATGCTTACCCACGGAGCCGGTCAGGATGCCGATGACTAGGATCCCACAAGGGGACCGGGGAGCCTGAATCAGGCCGGCAGCAGCGTCGCTCTTTGCCGCCTCGGATAGGCCCGTGAGGGTCAGGAAGTCCTCTATCGCCTGTTCCCGCGCCCGGGTTAGGTTGTCGACCGTGTCGTTTAGAACCAAGACAACCTCCTTGTATTCCGTGCCGCCGTCATAGTTCTCGACCGTCACCGGATGGCAATTCGTGAGTTTGACTGCATCCGGCGGGATGTCTGCGGCTCCGCCTGCCTCGGCATACCGCAGCGTGGCGCCCCGGGTGTAAGGCATCACGTCGCTGCCGTCCGCCCACGAGTCCCCGTGCGCATCTACATACTGCGTGAACACCTCATGGAGCATGTCCCCAAGGGCGAGTGGGTAGTTTCCCGAGACAGCGCGGATCACAACCCCATCACAGACCGGCGCGGCGTTCGGCACCATGCCGTAGACCAAGGGAGCAATCGTTACATCCGCGCTCACCGCCCCGGGGGCAGAGATGGTCAGCACTGCCGCCAGTAGGATCGAGGGTTTCATCGCATGACTCCTCAGGTTCCGAGCGGTCGAGAACGCAGCCTTCACCTGCTTAGCGAACTGGACGCCAGGGCGCCAGAAAAGGTTCATACTGGCACTTCTGATTGTAAACGGCGGCCCGGATGGTCGTTTCGTGCCGCCCGAGGTGGTTATGTCGAACACAGACAACGAGAAAAACTTCGATGCCGTTATCCCCTTCCTGAAGAAGTGGAGCGTTTACAACAACAACACAAGCGGGGAAGGCCCCATAAAGGTAGGAAGCCATGACGAATGAATACAGATCAAAGCACGGCCCGATCCCCGACGAGGCGTTCGAGAACGATATGGGCGCGCCCGATCCGGAACGCTATGACCGCATGATGTCGAAAGAAGCCCGAGCAAAGCAAGACGCGACGTTCGCCGCGACCCTCGCTCGCGTCAAGCGGCTCAAAGAGAGCGCAGAGAAGTGATCTCCGCCACGGTGAGCGGGCTGACCTGTGCCAGCCGCAATATGAGCGCGTATCGGCCTGTTAAGGCAGCGTTGGCGTAAGACCCCACCTCGCGAGTTTATAGGCGGGAAATACCCGGCAACCGTCCCCCATCTTTCCCCTTCGCCCGCAGCGGGAAGCAGCCTCAATCCTGTCGAGCTTCCCGCCACCGTGCCCAGCGCCGCCGCTGCGCCTCGGCAATTCGCGCCCGGCCCTCTGGGGTTCGCGCGCCGGTAGACATGCCGCCGTGAAACTTGCAGCGCAGCTTGCCCGGTTCGCTTTTGTGACGGCAGGCGGTTCCCTTGCGTGTCTTAGCGCCGCACCGCACGCTGCGGTGGGCGGCGCGCTGGGCCTCGCGTTCGGCAAGAGCGGCAATTCTCGCTCCTAGAGCGGCCCGTTCCGCCTCTGTGAAGTTATCACCCCACCCCGCGTGCGCACGATACTGGTGCGATTGATCCGGCAACGCTGCCGTCCCCAGCACCTTGCGCATCCTGCCTATGGCCCACCCGCGAAGGTCGAGCCGGTCGCGGGCCTCGTGATACTGCACCGCGTGACGGCCGATCCCGGCGCGCTGGGCCAGCACAATTTGCGATAGCCCAGCCGCCCTGCGCGCGGCGCGAAGGTCTGCCCCGGTCATTCCGGCAGTTCCCATTGCTGCGAAAGCGCGTTGAAGATGCGCCCATCTTGTCCGTGCCTCTCCCACTTGGTCAGCCGCCGCCATTCGTCCAAAGACACGATGCGCCCCGTCCAGGTTGTCGGGTTGCCCAGCGCGGAATAGGCGTGCGGATAGCGTTCGGCATTCGCTTCGGCGCTGGGCGGAATTTCCGGCTTTTGCGGCTGGGGCGTTGCGACTCTTGCGACAACTGCGACACGCGGGGCGGGATTTTCGGCCTCCAGCCTTTGCGACTCTTGCGACGATTGCGACACGGGACGCGCCAGAGGGGTTTGTCGCGCAGTTGTCGCTGGGGGGTGCCCCTTGATTTCCGCTAGCGCCGCCTGCGCGTCAAACCACATCACCGCCCCCTTTCACGATCCGCCAAGCTTCCTTGCGCGCCACCCCGCGCACCAAAGTTCCGGGGTCGAGCGGGACAAGCCAGCCGTGTTTCTCCAGCACGCCCAGCGCCGCCCGCGCCTTCGGTGTTTCGCGCAACGCGTTCGGCCCCCGGTTCACCACGTCGCGCGTTGTCACATCGGCCTCGCCCCAGCCAGTCAGAAGCCATTTCCGCAAGGCTTCGGCGCGGTCAATTTCCGTCGATACCGTTGCCGCATCGGCCAGCCGCGCGGCCTCGGACAGGTAGAACTGTGCCAATGCGATTGCGCTGGCCATATCTTCGGGCGTCACCTCGGGGGCGATCAGATCGCGCCAGAGGGTCAGCACGCCCGCAATGCGGCACGCCTGTTCTGCCGCCTTCGAAGCGTAGCCAGTGACCCGTCCAAGGTCGCCACCGGGGGCTTGTGCGAGTTCGATCACATCCGAAAATTGCACCAGAAGCGCCCGTGCCGGTTCCGAAAGGGGCAGGATGCGCGGTTTCAGTTCCCGCGTTTCCGGGTCCATTGGCATTGGCGTTTCCAGAGTGTCGCGCAGTCGTGCCCCGAAGTCGGCCAATGCCGCATCGTCGCGCCGGGTCCGCGATTGCAGCCGTGTGCCGATGGTGCTGGGCGGTTCGCAGATCAGGAACCGGGGCAGAAAGCCGGTATCCGCTGCCATCGGGTCGGCCATGAAGGCCCTCGCCACGCCGGGTTGCACCATCAAATGAACGGCCAGCCGCCGCCCGTAAAGCGTCGAATGCCCCTCTCCCGCCCGCGTGCGTCGGATTGCATTGCCTTGCCAGAGGTCGTTCAATGCGGCCAGCGTCTTTTGCCGGTTGTCCGAGTTCATGGCGAAGCCGCCCAGAAACTGCCCGCCTTCATCGCTGAATAGCCCGAGGCTGGGCTGTCCGGTTGCGAATAGCCGGGTCAGCCCCTCAAAGGTCGGCTCCGTCACAGTCCGGTCAGGCGACGGCGGCGCGGCGGGTTCCGCTCCGAGTGCTGCAAGGTCGGCTTGCGCCGCCGTGCGCTTTTCACCTTTGTTTCTTTTCGCCTCGGCAAGGATGCGGTCGCGTTCGCCTTTCCAGAGCGCGTGCGCGTTCTGCCAACTTGCGACTGCGCCGCGCTGGGCCTCGGCCTGATCCTTTTCATAGTCGCGAAGCGCGACCATCAAGGGGGCGTCGCAGGCGGATTTTCGTTCGCCACTTCGCGCGATGGTCAGCGCGTAAAGCGCCAAGGGCCGGTTGCCGCCCAGCGTTTCCACATCGGCAAAGCCCTGCACCGCCAGCGACGCCACGGCCAGTGCCGATGCGGCCGGAAGTTCCACCGGGGCTTGTGTCGCGCCCTGCACGGCCCGCACCGCATCGGCCAGGGGTCCGAGTGCGGCCACCGGATAGGCGGCACCGGGGGCGATTTCGCGTAGAAGCGGTTGCGGCCCCTCGGGCGTGAAGGGCTCGGCCTTGGCGTATATCGGCGGGGCTTCGGGTTGATCGGCTTCATCCGCATAGGCGTGAATCGGCGGAAGTTCCGGCCAGCTTGCTTCATGCGCGTTCATGCTGCCACCGCCTTTCCGCGCACAACATCGTTCCAGTCGTAACCATCGGGGGCGGGCAGCAGCGATACCTGCCAGCCCAGCGCGTCCGCCCGCGTCGCCAGCGCGTGCCCCGCCGCCTTGCCGGGGGCGTCGCCATCGGTCGCAATGGTCAACCGTCCCGGTTGCGCGGGCAGGCGTAGCGCCGTCATGCCGCTGGCGGACAGCGCCGCCCAGATCGTCGCGGGCAGCCCTAGAAGCCCGTAGTTTAGGCTCAGGGCGGTTTCTATGCCCTCTGCCACCACCAGCGGCCCTTGCGTCGCGGTCAGCCTGACCGCGCCGCCTGCAACGGCCCCGAGCATCGCCCTATTGGGGTCAACGTCTGCCTTCCCAGTGCCATCGGCGCGCAGATAGGTGCGGTGCACCGCGAAACGTTCGGCCCCCTCCACCATCGCCACAAGCGCCGGAAGCCGCTTCCCGGTTTGGTGCCAGCACGCGGGATGGAACCGCAAGGTTTGGGCAAGGTTGCAGGTTATGCCGCGCCCCCGAAGGTAGGTTTCCGCGATGGTGCCTGCTATCGGCTGGGCCTCTTGCCAGACGTGCCGCGCCTGTGCCGCCCGCTTTTCGGCTTCCGCCTTGCGCTGGCGTTCGGCTTCGCGCCGGGCTTCGGGGTCCGGTGGCGTGAAGGTGCCGGGCACGATGCCCGCCGCCCTCAGAATGTCGCTAAAGCCGCATCCGCTTTTCTTGCAATGCAGCAGCAAGCCGCCGCCCGGCTTTTCCGCGATGGTCAGGGCGCCTTGGTCGCGCCGCCGCTCGGGCTGGCACACCGGGCACGCGGCGGTGGCGTAATGGCCCCGCCACGCTTTCGCGCCCAGTGCCTGCATAAGGGCCTGTGCGTCGGTCATGCTGGCCCTTCATGTTTGAGGGACAGCGGCAACGCGGCGATTTCCGGGGCGTCTGCCCCCGTATGCGAGCGGTGGAGGCGTTCGAGCGCCGCGCGGGTCACGGCATAGCCAAGCGTATCCCATGCCGCCCCACCGCCCGTATATCCGGTCCGCCTGCGCTGAAACAGCCACTGGCGCCCGTCACGGCAAACCGCGATGCGATAGGCCCCGAGGCGCATCACTTCGCCCCGGTAGGTTTCGCCGGTTTCCCGATGATCGGTCAGGGGGGAATGATCGGTCATGTCGCTACCCCCGCAAGAATGGCCAGCGCTGCCCGCCAGGCGGTCTTGGCGATGCCTGAAATGCGTTCGCGCGCCGTCAGTCGGCGCGCAACCTTGCCGCCTTGAAAGTTCGGGGTGCCCGCAGCTTTCGCATTGCGTTTGCCCCGGCCCAGTTTCCCCGCAAGCGGGGTCCGGGCCTTCCCATGTTCGCCCATAGGGTCACGCCGCCGTCGATTCGCGGCTTTCCAGCCATGCGGCAACAACGCCTTCCGGCCAACCTACAGCCCGCTTGCCAAGCCGCACCGGCTTGGGGAAAGCGCCTTCGGCCATCATGGCGTAGATCGTGGAGCGCGAAAGCCCGGTCAGGCTTTCGACTTCGGGGCGTCGCAAGGTGCGATCGGTCATGCTCTTTCCTTTCTTGACACGGCGGAAATTTTCTTGCCGCGTCGAGTCAATAATGCGAGAAAGGAAGCAGGCCTGCGGAATCACCAAACCCAGCCCTGCTTCGGTCACTCGAGGCGACGCCAATCGTCTCGGGTGACCACACCAAACGTCCTCACAACATTTCGGCACCCTCTGGCAATGATCCGGGACTTTGCTGGGGGCGTCAAGTGCCGCGCCTGAGTTCTCCCCCCCCAAATTCAGTGGTCGGACTTTCTCGGAACAACAATTCTTAGCGCTTGCTAATAGAAGGTTCTCTTGCGTTTTTCCGAAAGTTCGTTTTCCGCGATTCCTAACGCGCCATATGGCGAAAATCGTCGCCGCGCACAAAGTCATTCCGAATCATCGGCGCGAAGCCTTGGAATAAACCTTGCCATCTTCGCGCTTGCCCACGGCAATTACCGCCACCACAAGTTCCCTGTCACGCACCTCATAGACCAGCCGAAAGCCCGAGGCGCGCAGCTTGATCTTGTAGCGGTTTACCGCGCCGTGCAGGCGCGACGCGGGCACATGCGGGTTTTCCAGCCGTTCGGCCAGTTTCTTCTTGAATTGCGCCCGAACGGTGCTGCCAAGCTTTTCCCACTCGGCCAGCGCCTCTTTCTTGAACGTCAGGCTATAGGTCATCAATCGACACGGCCACTTCGGGGCTATTCGCCCGCGCGTCGGCAATGGCGTTCAATTCCAGATCGTCCAGCCGTTCCAGCATGGCCTCATATTCCGCCGCAGGCACGCAATAGAAGGCGGGCTTGTTTCGATTCAGGATTGCCACGGTGCCCCCGGCCCCGGCTTCCACCGTGCCCATAGGGTTCCGTTTCAGGTCGGTCACGCTGGCGGTGACGCGGGACAGGACAAGTTCGGCCATGTCGGGTTCCTTTCGGTTGAGGCACCATAGATAGCACCTCCAAGAGCACCTTTCCAGACTTCCACGGAAGCCTTCGGAAAGCGTTACCTCGCCGCCCCCAGCGTCACGACATTTTCCCCGACAGCATCCCCGCGAAGGAAGCCCGCCCATGCCGCCATCATCGCCCGGCGCCGTTCCAGCATGTCCGACCGCTGGTAGGCGCGTTCGGTTTCATCCCCGACGTGATGCGCCAGCGCCATTTCGGCCATGTCGCGGTCGTAGCCTCGTTCCGCTGCCCATTGCCGGAAGGTCGAGCGCAGCCCGTGCGGCACGGCGGGGCGTTTGCTGCGCGGGTCCAGCCATCCGTCGCGGCCCGCCTTCGCTTCGGCTTCCTGCATTCGCCGCATGACGGCGGAAAGGCTCATGTCGGAAAGCTGCCCGCCCATAGGCGCGAAAAACACATAGGGGCTATCGGTCCGGGGTAGGCTTTGCAAAAGCGCCACGGCCTCGCCCGTCAGCGGCACGCGGTGTGCCTTGCCCATCTTCATGCGCGAAGCCGGAATGGTCCATGTCGCAGAAGTCGCAAGTGTCGCAATGGGGGTTTTGTCGGTTGTGTCGGTTTTGTCGGCGGGGGGCAGGGTGACTTCATCCCACGTCATTCCCCGCACCTCGCCCGAGCGTGAAGCACAAAGGGTCAGGAATTGCAGCGCCCTCGCGGCGATACCGTCGCGCTTGGCAAGGTCACGCCACCAGAGCGGCACATCGCCCAAGCCCAGCGCCGGTTGATTGTCGCTTTGTGCCACCTTGGACGGCTTGGCCAGCATTTCGGACAGGTTGCCCTTCCAGCGCGCCGGATTGTCACCTTTGCGGTGCCCCGCCACGGTCGCCCAGGACAGCACATTTTCAATGCGCCCGCGAAGCCGGGACGCGGTTTCCGTCTTGTCGGCCCAGATCGGTTCCAACACGCGAAGCACGTCCTGCACACGGATTTCCGAAACCAACTTCGGCCCCAGCATCGGCTTTGCGTAAGTATCGAGCGTAGAAGCCCATTGTTTGCGATGTTTGTCGCTGCGAAACTCGCCCATCTTGGCGGCCAGATAGGCTTCTATGGCTTGTGCGAAGGTCAGCGCGCCAGCGGCTTCGCGCTTATCCTGCAAAGGGTCACCGCCCATCATTGCCTTGCCCCGGTTTTCCAATGCCAGTTTGCGTGCGGTCGCCAAGGGTATCGCCGGGGGGCTGCCCAGCCCGAGTTCGCAGCGCTTGCCGCGAATGGTGATGCGCTGCACCCATTGCTTCGCACCGTTCGGCTGCACCCGAAGGAAAAGGCCCTGCCCGTCAAAATGCTTGCCGGGTTCCGTGACGGTATCGACAAACCGCGCGGTCAGCGCCTTCAGTGGTTTTCGTATTCCCCTGTCTGCCATACTCGCCTCCCCCTGCCCATCCCCCACCTTGGCGGGGATTATCCCGGAATATGCCGGAAGTCACGGGACAATGAAAGCCCCTATGTGCCTTGATTCATTGGCTTATCTGGACGCCATCGGAAGTCGCTGGAAGTGCCTATGGCTGCCTGTCTCTCCGCCACTTGCCCTAGCGAAACCGTTCTCCCCATTCAGCTTCGGCCGGATTTATCCGTTGTTTTCGGGGGTTATGCAGGTGGAGCTGAGCACTGACTGCAGGGCCACGTGGCCCGCAAGAGGTCTCTGAGGGCCAATATTCTCCGGACCTGATGACTGCGCCGTTTCGGTGAATTGTCCGCAAGTCGCTGAAGTCACTACATATTTTTGCGCGTGAAGCTTAGCATTTCGACGTCGGTGGCGCTCGATCAATTGACACAAACAAAACCGGCTGTCTGCTGGACGAGTTCCGTCCGCACGAAACACGGCGACGCAATGCAGAGGAAGGGTCTCCACCAGCCACGGGCTATGCTCTAGTGTTCTCCACCTGACGGATGGTTCCCGTTGTCGTTCTGGTGTGCTATTCTCGCGGCATGAGACGCGATGGAATCTGCCTATACCTTGGCCCCGTTGAGCGTGAGCAGCTTGAAGCCCTGCTCACCGACCGAAATACGCCGCGCAAGGTCGCCTG
>NZ_CBAICG010000059.1:0-20326 GCF_964715405.1 Solirhodobacter sp.
CGGCGCAGCCATGTCACGCTGCCGGATCATATGCCTTCGGCCCACCGTCGCTATGCGGAATGGACCCCGGCGCGGATGCTGGCGCAGGCGACAAAGCTCGGCCCCGCAGTCGCCGCATTCTGTGAAGTCGTGATGGCGGATCGCCCTCATGAACGCTGTCGCGGTGTTTCCACTTGTAGACGGTCTGCACGGTCGTGCCAAAGCGCTCCGCCAACGCTGAAGCAGGCTCATCGCTGGCCTGGATCGCCGCCCACACCTTCGGCGTCGTCGTCGCTTGGCTGTGAAGAAGGATCCGCATGCCCGCACCCCGCGCCGAATGTCCCTCAGGATCGACCTTGCCATGAAAAACGCAGAGCGCCGACGGCCTGTGTGATGATCCGGGATGGAACAGCTACGGCCAATCGCCATGTGGGTCTGCGCTTGCGGCTCCGGGAAGCCGGTATTTGACAAGCCGTTCCCAGACCGCAACTTCGACCGGTCCCGGTTTGCCGACGAGGCGGACCGCGGTCACCTCGAGGCTGCAGTTGGGAAGGCTGTCGGACAGGTCTGCCAGCTTGCCCGCCGCGATGCGGTCCCGCGCAAGCGACTCGGGCACCCAGGCCACCCCGATGCCCATCGTTGCCAGTTCGATCGATGCGAGCGTCAGGGCGGTTTCCGCTCTTGGCGATGCATCGATCGCGCCGCGCAGGCGCGGCAGGATCCTGCGCTCCAGCACCTGACCGAGAAACACGTCGGTCGGGTAGGCGATGTACGGCAACACGCCGACGGCACGGCTTGCCGCCAGACCGGCAAGGGCTTCTGAGGCCATCACCGGAATGAGCCGCTCGACCCCGATCGTGATGCTTTCGATATACGCCCCGAGGATAGGATGCTCGTTCTCGGGAAGCCGGTAGACGATCAGGATGTCCGCCTGCCGGGACAGAAGCTGGGCGAAGCAGTCCTCGAGATTGGCCGAACGGAGGCGGATGTAGATGTCGCTGCGGTGGCGGTTGATGTCCTTGATGATCGAGGGCGTCAGGCTTGTCGTCAGCGCATGCTGGCTGGAAATGACCAGCCGGTTCTCGGACATCCGGTCGCCGCGGCGCAGGTCGGCGCCGAGTTGGCGCAGCAGTCTGGCGAGGTGCGCGATCTGATCCCGCTGGGCCTCTGTATGGTCAAGCAGGTGAACCGGCTTTCGCGTCCGGTCGAAGAGTTCGGCCCCGACCTGCTCCTCGATATTCCGGATCCGGCGCGAAAACGCCGACTGGGTCAGATTGCGCCTCTCCGCCGCCTCGGCAAACGATCCGGTCTCGGCCACCGCAAGGATGTCTTCGAGCCACTCCAGCCGCATTTCACCCTCCAACTTGCACAAGTCGCAAGTTATGTCGAAAATTTCGAATTTGCTATTCGGAATTGACGCGAAGATAGTTCCTATGCGCAAGTCTTGATAAGGAAGCTCCATGCACCTCGCTCGTTTCCCACGGGTCTTTCTGGCCCACCTGCCGACCCCTCTGGAAAAGCTGGACCGGCTGTCACGAGAGTTGGGAGGGCCGGAACTCTGGATCAAGCGTGACGATTGCACCGGGCTTTCGACCGGTGGCAACAAGACGCGCAAGCTGGAATTCCTGATGGCCGAGGCGCTGGCGATGGGCGCGGACACGGTGATGACGCAGGGCGCCACGCAGTCCAACCACGCGCGCCAGACGGCGGCCTTCGCGGCGAAGCTGGGCATGGCCTGCCATATCCTGCTGGAGGATCGCACCGGGTCGAATGACGCCAACTACAACACCAACGGCAACGTGCTGCTGGACCACCTGCACGGGGCGACCACGTCCAAACGCGCCGGGGGCATGGACATGCAGGCCGAGATGGAGGCGGTGGCCGAGAGGCTGCGCGCCGAGGGCCGCAAGGTCTACCTCATCCCGGGCGGCGGCTCGAACGCCACGGGGGCGCTGGGCTATGTCAACTGTGCCTTCGAACTGGTGTCGCAGGCGAATGACCGCGGGATGGTGATTGACCATCTGGTCACGGCAACCGGCAGCGCGGGCACGCAGGCGGGGCTGATCACCGGGCTGAAGGCGATCAACGCGGGCATTCCGCTGACCGGGATCGGCGTGCGCGCGCCGAAGGAAAAGCAGGAGGAGAACGTCTACAAGCTGGCGTTGCAAACGGCGCAGAAACTGGGTTGCCCGGATGTGGTGTCGCGCAGCGATGTGGTGGCGGACAGCAGCTATGTCGGGCAAGGCTACGGCATTCCGCGCGAGGATACACTGGAAGCAATCCGCATGTTCGCGCAACTGGAGGGTATCCTGCTGGACCCGGTCTATTCCGGCAAGGGGGCGGCCGGCCTGATCGACTATTGCCGGAAGGGCAAGTTCAGGAAGGGCGAGCGCGTTGTGTTCCTGCACACCGGCGGATCGGCGGCGCTGTTCGGCTATGACGCTGTTCTTGCGGGCGATGCCAAAGCCATGGCCGCCGAGTAACCAGATGGATCAGGCGCGGGTCAGCGGCAGAGTCAGCCAGCGGGCCCCAAGACCGGCTGACGGGATCGGCGCGGCGTTCCGCCGGACGTGTGACGCCTGATGCGGCGGGTCGGTATCCTTGGCGGCATGGGGCCGGAGGCGACCATCCTGCTGATGCAAAGGATCCTGGCCGGGGTAAGCGCCCGCGACGATGCCGACCATATCCCGCTGATCGTCGACCAGAATCCGCAGGTGCCCTCGCGCATTCGCCATCTGATCGACGGAACCGGCGAGGATCCCGGCCCGGTGCTGGCCGACATGGCCCGGCGCCTTGTTGCCGGCGGGGCCGAGGCGCTGGCCATGCCCTGCAACACGGCGCATCATTACGCGCCCGCGATCCGGGCCGCTGTGACGGTTCCGTTTCTGGACATGGTCGAGGTTTCGGTTGCGCATGCGGCGCGTCTGGCAGGGGAGCGCAGGACCATCGGCATCCTGGCGTCGCCCGCCGTGCGGAAGGTCGGCCTGTTCGATGCGCCGCTGGCAAAGCTGGGGTTGACGGGGCTTTACGCCAGCGACGAGCCCGCGATGCTGGCCGCGATCCGCCAGATCAAGGCCGAAGGACCGCAGCCTGAAGCTCGCGCGGCCCTCAAAGCTGCATCTGATGGCTTGTCTGCACGCGGCGCAGGCGTTCAGATGATCGCGTGTACGGAATTCTCGTTGATCGCGGATTCGATCGCACAGGGCGCCGAGGCATTTGACACGCTGGACAGGCTGACAGAGGCTATCACGGCATTCGCGCGTCAGGACAAACCTGCGGCGAAGCCGTGAGACGACGAGAAGACCTGAGATAACGACAACAACGACAAGGAGGTACCTACCAATGAAACTGAAGCACCTGATGATGGGCGTTGTGGCCTCTGCCCTGTTTGCGGGCATGGCACAGGCCGAGAAAATCATTATCGGCGATTTCGGCAACCCGACGCCGATGCAGCTTCTCGTCACGTCGGACGCCGTCCAGAAGGCGACCGGCTGGGACGTGGAGTGGCGGAAGTTCGCCTCGGGCACCGACGTCATCGCGGCGATGGCCTCGGGCGACGTGGTCCTGTCCGAGCTTGGCTCCTCGCCGCTTGCCATCGCGTCGAGCCAGGGTGTCGATCTGCAACTGATCGCCTTCTCGGACGTGATCGGCAAGGCCGAGTCCCTGATCGCGCACAACGGATCGGGCATCAACAGCATCGCCGACCTGAAAGGCAAGCGCATCGCGGTGCCGGTCGGCTCGACCGCCCACTTCTCGCTCATGGGTGCGCTCAAGCACGCGGGGATTGCCGAAACCGACGTGACGATCGTCAGCATGAAGCCCGACCAGATCGCGGCCTCGTGGGATCAGGGCGTGATCGACGCGGCCTGGATCTGGCAGCCGGTGCAGTCGGAAATCCTCAAGTCGGGCAAGCTGATCATCGGCGCCGACCAGACCGCGGCCTGGGGCTACCCGACCTTTGACGGCTGGGTGGTGAACACCAAGTTCGGTGCGGCCAACAAGGACAAGATCGTGGCTTTCCTGAAGGAAGTCGATCGGGTCAACGCCATGTACCTGAAGAACCCCGCAGCCTGGACGGCTGACAGCGCCGAGGCCAAGGCGCTGGCCAGCGCCACCGGTGCCGATCCTGCCCAGGTGCCCGATATCCTTGCAGGCTTCACCTTCCTGCCGATGTCGACGCAGATCACTGCGACCTGGCTTGGCGGCGCCGCCGCGACGGTCAAGAGCACGGCGGACTTCCTGAAGGCCGCTGGCCGGATCGACTCCGTCGCGAAGGACTACGCGCCCTTCGTGAACGGGTCCTACGCCGAAGCCGCCGCGAAGTAAGCGCAACGCGGTCCTGCCCGGCCCGCGCCGGGCAGGACGTCGCAACCGTTTGGGGAGTTGCCCTATGGGGCTGAAGATCGACAACGTCTCGGTGGTGTTTCCCGCAGCAGACGGGCGCCCGCCAGTTTCCGCCCTGAGCAATATCAATCTGACCATCGAGGATGATGAATTCGTCGTCGCCCTCGGCGCCTCGGGCTGCGGAAAATCCACGTTGCTCAATCTCATCGCCGGGTTCCTGTCACCGACCTCCGGCACCTTGACCCTGGGGGGCCATCGGGTCGACGGCCCCGGGGCCGACCGGGCGGTGGTCTTTCAGAAACATGCCCTGCTGCCGTGGCTGAACGTGTTGGACAACGTGGCGTTCGGCCTGCAAATTCAAGGGATCGGCAAGAGCAAGCGCTATGAGACCGCGAACAAGTTCGTCGGGCTTCTGGGGCTTGACGGCTTTCAGAAATCGCCGGTCTACAAGCTTTCGGGCGGGATGCAGCAACGCGTCGGGATTGCCCGCGCGCTGACCTGCGACCCCGAGATTCTGCTGATGGATGAACCGCTTGGCGCGCTGGATGCGCTGACGCGCGAAAAGGCGCAGGAGTTGATCCTCAACATCTGGCACAACACCCGCAAGTCGATCTTCTTCATCACCCACAGCGTCGAAGAAGCGCTGTTCATGGGAACAAAACTGGTCGTGATGTCGCCGCGTCCCGGTCGGATCACCCACCTCTTCGACCTGCCATTCTCGCGGCAGTTCCTGGCCGGCACATCCGCACGCCAGGTCAAGGCATCGCCCGAATTCATCCGGCTTCGGGAAGACGTCCTGAAGATCATCTTCGCCGACGAGGAGGCCGTGGCATGACCGACAAACCCGCTGTACCGGCGAAGACGGTCGGCCTGATCGCGCGCCTGTCGAGGGCCCGCCCGACCAAGCCGGGCGAAATCTACGGCGTGCCGGGTCAGGGCAACACGCTGTGGCTGTCGGTCTTCTCGATCGCGCTGTTCTTCTTCGTCTGGTGGCTGGTGACGGCGATGGGGTGGGTCAAACCGCTGTTTGTGCCCCCGCCGATAGCGATCCTGACCAAGTTCGTCACGATCTGGAACAGCGGCTTCACCGGCACGCCGTTTCTTGAACACCTGACGATCTCGACCGTGCGCGTGTTCAGCGCCTTCATTCTGGCCTGCGTCATCGGGTTGCCGCTTGGCCTTGCGATGGGAATGAGCCCGGTGATGCGGGGCCTCTTCGATCCGCCGATCGAGTTCTACCGCCCGATCCCGCCACTGGCCTATCTGCCGCTGATGATCATCTGGTTCGGCATCGGCGAGACGTCGAAAATCCTGCTGATCTTCCTGTCGGTCTTCGCGCCGATCGTGCTGGGCGCCCGCTCCGGCGTGAAGTCGGCGGCGATCGAGCAGATCCACGCGGCCTATTCCTTCGGGGCAACGCGCTGGCAGGTCATGCGCCATGTCATCATGCCCTCGGCCATGCCGGAAATCCTGACGGCGATGCGGGTCGGGATCGGGTTCGGCTGGACCACCCTCGTCGCGGCCGAGATGGTCGCCGCCACCAAGGGCCTTGGCTACATGGTGCTGTCGGCCAGCCAGTTCCTGCAAACCCCGGTCGTGATCATGGGGATCTTCGTCATCGCCATCATCGCCTTCGCCTTCGATCTTCTGATGCGTTTTATCGAAAGGCGCGTCGTGCCCTGGAAGGGCAGAATGTAACCTGGAAGTCAAAACCATGATCTACCTGAAGAAAGCCGGGCGCTCCGCTGAAACCGGCCACGGCGACGTGCGTGCCGTCGTTGAAAAGATGCTGGCAGAGATTGCCGCCGACGGCGAAAGTGCCGCGCGCAGATTTGCCGCCGATCTCGACAAATGGCATGGCGAGATCATCGTGTCGGCCGAACAGCGGGTGACTGCGGCCGCGCTGGTGCCGGAGCGGTTGAAGGCGGATATCCGGTTTGCCCATGACAACGTGCGCCGGTTTGCCGAGGCGCAGCGGGCGACCGTCACCGATTTTGCCGTCGAGATATTGCCGGGGCTGGTTGCCGGGCAACGGCAGATCCCGGTCTCGTCGGCCGGGTGCTATGTGCCGGGCGGGCGCTACAGCCACGTCGCCAGCGCGATCATGACCATCACCACGGCCAAGGTCGCCGGGGTTCCGCACATCACGGCCTGCTCCCCTCCGCGCCCCGGGATCGGGATTCCGCCGGCGATCATCTACACGATGGACCTGTGCGGCGCCGATGTGATCCTGAGCATGGGGGGCGTTCAGGGCGTCGCCTCGATCGCGAACGGCCTGTTCGGGGTGCCGAAGGCCGACATCCTCGTTGGCCCGGGCAACCAGTACGTCGCCGAGGCAAAGCGCATCCTCTATGGGCAGGTCGGGATCGACATGTTCGCCGGCCCGACGGACAGCATGGTGATCGCCGACGGCAACGCCGACGCCGAACTGGTGGCCGCCGATCTGGTCGGACAGGCGGAGCATGGCTACAATTCCCCGGTCTGGCTGGTCACCTCCGACAAAGATCTGGCCGTGCGGGTGATGACCCGGGTGCCCGAACTGATCCGGACCCTGCCCGACCTGAACCGCGAGAGCGCCAGTGCCGCCTGGGCGGACTTTGCCGAGGTCATCCTGTGCACCGACGCCGAGGAAATGGCGGCCGTGGCGGATCAGTTTGCGCCCGAGCATTTGCATGTCCAGGCCCGGGATCTGGAATGGTGGCTGCAACGGCTGCGGTCCTATGGCTCGCTTTTTCTGGGCGAGGAAACGACCGTTGCCTTCGGCGACAAGACCTCGGGGCCGAACCATGTGCTGCCGACATCGGGCGCCGCGCGCTATACCGGCGGACTTTCGGTGCACAAGTTCATGAAGACTGTAACCTGGCAGCGGGCGACCCGGGCGGCGGCCCGGCCACTTGCGGAGGCCACCGCGCGGATTTCCCGGCTGGAGGGGATGGAAGGCCACGCACGCTCGGCCGACATTCGCCTTGCGAAGTTCTTCCCGGACGATGTCTTCGATCTGTCCTTGGATGTGCTTTCCTGAAGCGTCCAACCTGCGCATCCGCTGCAAACGAAGCGTCACCCTCTTGCGCCTTCGGAACGGCGGGTGTGAGGTTTCCCTCGATTGTTGGCCCAACGGCCGGTCGCGGATGCCGAGATCCCTGAACGCGGTGCTGTATCACCGTCGGTCAGCGATGCTGACGGGGGCTTGGTCAGTCGTCGAACAGTGCACCTGCCAAGGAACCTGACCCGACCCGGTTCCACCAGAACGGCACCGCCTCGTGGCCGATCTCGATCCCGCGCTCGTGCCGGAGGTCCGCGACATTCCGCAACGCCGATGGGAGCCGCGCGCAGATCATCACCGCCGGGCGGATGATCTCGGGCGAGGTCTTGACGGAACCGAACGGCGAGCGCCGGGTCATGCGTGAAGCCAAGCCGGGCGCCCGCAGCGCCGCAGGCCGGGTTCCCTTGACAGTGCCCGCGAACCTTGCACGGCCATTTTCGGTTTCTGTGCGGGTGTGATGCCGCCGATGCCGGCGTGACGTTGTCGGCCGCGGGCGTCGCGCGCCACGGCAGCGAAATGACAAGCGCCGGAAACCACGCTAGGTTGACCACGAAGGCCCTGGCAAAGAGTGCACCCCGGCATGGCGATCACCCTGAAGGATGTGGCGGAGCGCGCCGGCGTGTCGCGGGCGGCGGTCTCACGCGCGTTCACGCCCGGCGCCTCGGTGTCGCCCAAGACCCGGGCCAAGGTCGAAAAGGCGGCGTCGGACCTGGGCTACAGCCCCAACATCCTTGCCCGCAGCCTGACCACCCGGAAGACCCAGCTTGTGGGGCTGGTGTCGAACAACTTCCACAATCCGGTCTTTCTGCAGATCTTCGATCTTTTCACCCGCGGGCTGCAGGAACACGGTCTGCGCCCGCTGCTGGTCAATCTGTCGGACGAAACCGACCCGGCGCGGTCGCTGAACCTGCTGCGGCAATATTCGGTCGATGGCGTGATCGTCGCCTCGTCGCATGTTCCCGACGACTTCCCGCTTGCCTTCCAGCAGGCGGGAATGCCGGTCGTTCATGCCTTCGGCCGCGCCACGCGCTCGCCCGTCGTGCCGGTGGCGGGCATCGACAATGTCGAGGCCGGGCGCATGGCGGCGCGAACCCTGATCGCGCGCGGCTACCGGCGCATCGGCTTCATCGGCGGGCCGCAGACCGCCTCGACCACCGAGGACCGCAGGCAGGGGTTCCTGGAGACCGCCGCGTCGGACGGGATCGCGGCCTCGGTCAGCTTCGCGGGCGCCTACAGTTTTTCGGCGGGGCGGGCCGAGATGGCCCGGCTGCTGCAGGCCACCCGCGCCGAGGCCTATTTCTGCGCCGACGACGTGCTGTCGATCGGGGCGCTGTCGGCGATCCGCGACGCGAGCCTTGGCGTGCCGGACGAGGTCGGGATCATCGGGCTGAACGACATGGAAATGGCGGGCTGGGCCGGCATCGCGCTGACCACGATTCACCAGCCCTTCGCGGCGATCGTCGCCGCCTCGATCGAGTTGATCGAGGCACGATTTTCCGACCCCGACCGCCTGCCCGAGGCGCGGTTGTTTCCCAGTCGCATCGTCGAACGGGCGACCCTGCGACCCCTGCCCTAGCGAAAGAGCAAGGGCCGCGCGTCCACCCAGACGCCCTCGGCCCTGGCCGAGGCGACGGCGGCATGGATCGCCGCGATGGACCGCAGGCCATCCTCGGCAGTGGGGAACAGCGTCACCGCCGGGTCGGGCGTCCGGCCGGTGCGTGCCGCCATCAGGCTTTCGCCCAGGTCGCGATAGATGTTGCCGAAGGCAAGCGGCATCCCTTCGGCGTGGCCCACCGTCACGCGGCTGGCGCGGTCGGCCTCGGGCGACAGGTTGCCCTCGCCGCGTTCGATCACCTGCAGACGCTGGCCCAGCGGCATGTAGTAAAGCTGGTTGGGCTGTTCCTGCGCCCAGCGGAGGCCGCCGGTTTCGCCAAAGACCTGGATCGTCAGCCCGTGCTGGCGCCCGATCGCCACCGACGACGTCCAGAGCCGCCCGACAATATCGGGTTGATCGGTGCCGCCCTCCATGCGGAAGTTGACCATCGCGTCATCCTCCAGCACCCGTGACGGCAGGCACGAGGCGAAGTCGGACGACAGCCGCGCCACTTCCTGTCCGGTGACGAAAGACGCCATGTGCAGCGCGTGGATGCCGCAATCGGCGAACTGGGCCGAAACGCCCGCCTGCGCCGGATCATAGCGCCAGCGCACCCGCGGGTTATCGGCATCCGCCGCATTGGCGTGGTGGCCGTGGGCGAATTCGGCGACCACCAGCCGGACCTTGCCAATGTCGCCCCGCGCCACCATCGCCCGCATGTGGCGCACCAGCGCATAGCCGGTATAGCCGTAGTTCACCGCGCAGATGCGCCCCGCCTTGCGGGCGGTCAGCACCAGATCCTCGGCCTCGGCCTCGGTCACGGTCATCGGCTTTTCGCACAGGACGTTGAACCCGGCCGCAAGGAACGCCTTCGAGATGTCGTAATGTGTGGAATTGGGCGTGGCCACGGTGACCAGGTCCACCCGGTCGGGGCGGCCCTGCTCGCCCGCCAGCATCTCGCGCCAGTCGCCATAGGCGCGGTCGGCCGCCAGCCCCAGCCGCTGGCCAAAGTCGCGCCCGCGCGCAGGGTCGTGGTCCAGCGCACCGGCGGCAAAGGTGAAATACCCGTCCAGCCCCGCGGCCAGACGGTGCGCCGGGCCGATCTGGCTGCCCTCGCCGCCGCCGATCATGCCCCAGTTCAGTCGTGTCATGGCGATGCCCCTTCAGAACCCGATGGAGGAGAGATAGGCGCGGTTGGCGCGGGCGTCGTCGATCGGCGAGGTGCCGCCCGCCGGGTCGCAGTCCTGCTCGACCGTGCACCAGCCCTCGAACCCCGTGTCCAGCAGAACCTGCCGCACGGCGGGGAAATCGACGTCGCCGGTGCCGAGGTTGCAGAAGATGCCCTGCCCGCAGGCGTCGTAGAACCCGGTGCGGTTCGCCACGGCGCGCGCCTTCACAACGGGGTCGATGTCCTTGAAGTGCATGTAGGAAATGCGCCCGATGTGGCGGCGCATGAAGGCCACCGGATCATAGCCCGCATAGGAATGGTGGCCGGTGTCGAAGCAGATTTTCAGCAGGCTTTCGTCCACCCCGTCCAGCAACCGCTCCAGCTCCGGCTCGAAATCGATGAAGCCCGCGGCATGGGCGTGGATGCCGACCGTCAGCCCGTGATCGGCGCCCAGTTGGGCCACCCGGCGGATGCGGTCCACGAAGGCCGCCCACTCGGCGGGCGCCATCTGTTCGGCCTCGGCCGCGCGGCCAGCGGTCGGCGCGCGGCGGGGCGAGATCGAGTCGATCAGCACCAGATGCCGCGCGCCATGCGCCACTAGCGCCGTGCAGGTGCGGTTGGCGGCGTCCCAGACGTCGTCCCATTGCGCCGGGTCGTGAAAGGGACGGAACACCACGCCGCCGATCAGCGTCAGACCATTCTCGACCAGCGCCTCGCCCAGCACCGTGGGGTCTTCCGGCATGAAGCCCACCGGCCCCAGTTCGATCCCCCGGTATCCGGCGGCCGCGCAGTCCGACAGCACCCGCCGCCACGGCGGATTGCGCGGGTCGTCGGCGAATTCCACGCCCCAGGAGCAGGGCGCATTTCCGATGCGGATCATGGTTGTTCTTTCACAGGTCGATCCAGCCGCCGGAGGCATGGCTGGCATGGGCGGCGGCGATGACGCGGTTGACCTCCATCCCGTCGCGGAAGGTGGGCCAGACCGGCGTGCCGGTCTCGATCGCCCGCAGGAAGTCCCGCGCCTCGATGATGATCTGGTCCTGATAGCCGGTGCCGTGGCCGGGGCCCTGGCAGAACGGCAGGTAATCGGGATGGTCGGGCCCGGTCAGGATCTTGCGGAACCCGCGTTCGGCCGGAGGGTCGTCGGCGCGGTAAAGCCAGAGCGCGTTCTGATCCTCCTGGTCAAAGCGGATCGCGCCCTTGGTGCCGGTGATCTCGTAGGCATAGCCCATCTTGCGGCCGGTCGCGATACGGCTGAAGCTCAGATGCCCCATCGCCCCGTTGGCGAAACGGCACATGAACTGGCCGATATCGTCATTCACCGCGCGCCCCGCGGTGCCGGGCCGATCCTTGTGAACGGTTGCGATATCGGCGCTGAGCCTTGCGATCGGCCCGATCAGCGCCAGCGCCGCATTGATCATGTGCGGCGCCAGATCGCCCATCGTGCCATTCGCCACGCCGAAATTGCGCCAGGTGGCCGGGCGCGAGGCGTCGGCATCGAAATCCTCGGTATGCTCGCCACGAAACCACGTCACCTGCCCGATCTCGCCACGCGCCACCAGCGCGCGGGCCTGTTGCGAGGCCGGGGTTCGGATATAGTTGAACCCCACCATGTTCACCGCACCCGCGGCCTCGGCGGCGGCCACCATGGCCTGACTGTCGGCAAGACCAGCGCCAAGCGGCTTCTCGCAGAAGACGGGCTTTTTCAGCGCAAATGCTGCTTCGGCGATGGCGCGATGAGTTTCCTGCGGGCTGGCGATGATGACGGCCTCGACCTTCGGGTCCGAAACCAGCGCGTGCCAGTCCGCTGTGGCCCGGCCAAAGCCATAGGCGACCCGATAGGCTTCGGCCGTTTCGGGCGTCGTGGCACAGATCATCTCCAGCCGCGGACGAAGCCGGGTGTTGAAGACGGCACCCACGGCCGACATGGCGACCGAATGCGCCTTGCCCATGTAGCCGCCACCGACGATCCCGATCCCGATATCCCGCATGGGGCTTCCCTCAAAAACTTTTGCAACCGGTTGCAATATGGCTATCGTATCGGCCAAGATGCGGTCAAGAGATTCGGAAAGCGGCGGTGCTGGCATGGGTCGGACGGGGATCACGCTTCGTGGAACGGCGGCGCAGCCCGTCACCACTTGCGCCATGACCGCGACAGGCCGTGCCAACCAGCGCCGGGGAACGTGATGCAGCGCCTGTGGCAGCGCATGGCGCTGAACCGGTTCGTGGTCCTCGGCCGCGTCGGCATGGACCTCAACGCCGATCCGCCGGGCGCCAGGATCGAGACCGCCACCGGATACACCGCCTCCATCGGGGGATCAGCGGGGAACATCGCCGTGGCGCTGGCCCGTCAGGGGGCCGGGGCGTCGATGCTGTCCTGCGTGTCGGATGATGCGATCGGGCGGTTCTGCCTGGCCGAGCTTGCGCGCTATGGCGTCGATACCCGGCACGTTCGCCGTGTGGGTGGCGAAAGGCGCACATCGCTGGCGCTGACCGAAACCGTTGCGGAGGGCTGCCAGACGGTGCTTTACCGCAACGGCGCTGCCGATTTCGCGCTGTCGGAGGCGGATGTTGGCGCGGTTGACTATGCACCGGTTGCCGCCCTTGTCGTCACCGGCACGGCGCTGGCCGCCGAGACGTCGCGCCGCGCCGCGTTTCGCGCCATCGCCAACGCGAAAAAGGCCGGGGCGCTGATCGTGCTGGACATCGACCACCGCGCCTATTCGTGGGCCTCGGAGAGCGAGGCCACCGCCGTCTGCAGCGAGGCCGCCGGGGACTGCGATATCGTGATCGGCAATGACGTCGAATTCGGCCTGCTGGCCGGTGGGCTGGAGGCCGGGCCCGCCTTCGCCCGCAGCCTGGCGCGGCGCGGCGCGCTGTTCACCGTCTACAAGCGCGGCGCCGAGGGTTCGACCACCTTCACCGCCGATTTCAGCTTTGCCACCCCGATCTTCCGGGTGACCGCGCTGAAGCCCACCGGCGCCGGGGACGGCTTCATGGGCGGCCTGCTGGCCGGGCTGGCGCAGGGCCGCACGCTGGAGGCGGCCGTCCGGCGCGGTGCGGCAACCGCGGCGCTTGTCGTTTCGGGCGTCGGCTGTGCGCCCGCCTCGCCAGACCACGACGCCGTCGAGCGTTTCATCGCCTCTTTCTGACCGGCACGGATAGGACCGCCCATGCACATCGCCCCCTACGACAATCGCAACCAGCCCATCGTCGGCGCGGATCATCCGCTGGTGCCGCTGGTCTATTTCAACATCGTGAAGCTGGCGGCGGGCGAGCAGTTCACCTCCACCGTGCCCGGCTATGAAACCTGCATCGTTCCGGCCACCGGCACCGTCGAGGTTTCCACCGGCGGCCAGACCTTCGCCGGGATCGGTCAGCGCCGCCTGAACGTCTGGGACGGCGAACCGGAGGGCGTCTATGTCGGCTCGGGCCAGCCCGCGCGGATCACCTGCACGCAAGGCCCGGCCGAGGTCTTCGTGGCTGGCGCGAAGCATGATGAGGTTCTGCCCCCCTTCGCGGTCCGCGCGGCCGAGATCGACCCGGTGCAGTATGGTTCCGACGACACCAAGACCCACCGCAAGATCAAGCACATCCTGGGCCAGAAATACCACGGCCGGGTCGGGCGGCTGCTGGTGTCCGAACTGTTCACCGTGGGCGCGGGCGGCTGGTCCGGCTTTCCCAGCCACAAGCACGACACCGACCGCCTGCCGCTGGAAACCCGCCACGACGAGGCCTACAATTTCCGCTTCAACCCGCCCCGAGGGTCGGGCCTGCTGATGTTGCAACGCGAGGATGGCCAGCCCGGCGACGCCTATCACATCGTCGACGGGTCCACGATCCTGCTCGACAAGGGCTACCATCCCTGCTGCGTGCTGCCGGGGTATCAGATGTATTACTTCACCATTCTCGGCGGCCTGTCCCAGCGGTCGCTGGTGCAGTATTTCCAGCCGAGCCATGCCGATCAGATCGAGACCATTCCCGGCATCAAAGACATGATCGCCAAGTTCAAATGACCCTTGCCACACTTCGCGACGTGCTGACGCCCTGCCTGACCGACGGCACCGCCGTGGCCGGGCTGGTCGTGCTGGGCTGGGAGGATGCGGTGGCCTATGTCCGCGCCGCCGAGGCCGCCGGGCGCCCGGTGATCCTGCAGGCCGGCCCCGGCTGCCGCGCCCACACGCCGCTTGCGGTCCTTGGCGCGATGTTCCGCACGCTGGCGGAAGGGGCCTCGGTGTCGGTCGTGGCCCATCTCGATCACGGCGAAAGCCTTGCTGTCTGCCAACAGGCCGTCGATTGCGGCTTCACCTCGGTGATGTTCGACGGTTCGGCGCTTGCGCTGGACGAAAACATTGCCCGCAGCGCCGAAATCGCGTGGATGGCCCATGCTGCGGGCGTGTCGGTCGAGGCGGAACTGGGCTTCGTCGGCTATCAGGACGGCGCCGACTCCCGCGGCACGGAACCGGCCGAGGTCGCCCGCTTTGCCCGCGAAACCGGGGTTGACGCCCTAGCCATCGCGGTGGGCAACCGCCATCTGATGACCGCGCCCGGCGTCCGCGTCGATCTGGGACGCCTTGCCGCGATCCAGTCGGCCGCGCCGTGTCTGCCGCTGGTGCTGCACGGCGGGTCCGGGCTGGCCCCCGCCATGCGGCGGCATCTGGCGCGCGAAACCCATGTCTGCAAGATCAATTTCGGCACCGAACTGCGCATGGCGTTCGGCACGGCCTTGCGCCGGGTCCTTGCCGAAAATCCGGCACTGTTCGACCGCATCCAGATTCTCGCCGCGACGATGGCACCCGTGACGGATGCGGCGCGAAAAATCATCGACACGCTGTGACAACAGGCAACCGAGGCGTCACCGATCATCCGCCCTGGCCCCTTGCGCCGCATCCGCGTGGGGCGCCCTCCCGGCCGAGATTGATCGGTGCGGCCCCGTCCATTCCGGGCCGCCGCGGGCTTTGCCAAAGGCCGGGCAGACCCATCCACCACAGCCCCTGACTGGCTTTGCCTGCAAAGATCACCTCCCCCGGATTCTGGCATGGGCCAAGCGGTAGCCGTTGCCCGGATCGAAGATGTTCGTGCCGCCACCGTCGAGGGGGACGGTCCCCTTCGTCACGACAAGCAGCGGCGAGATCTCGCCCGACCAGGCCGCGCCCTGAACGGCGCGGTTCACCTCGTCCACCAGGTGCCGGCCTTGCAGGTTCCGCGGTTCGGCCACGGCGACCGGCTGATACTTGTCCGGCACGGATGCGCTGACCGGCGCTTTCCGGGCCATCGCCTTCGGGGCGCCATCGCCCGCGATACCGGCGGCGGCAAGGGCGACAGCGCGGTGCTGGCCAGCAGGGGCGCGATGAAGGTTCTTCCGAGCCTGTGTGGGCCCTCCCTGAAATCAGATGCCGCTATTTGCGCGGGGCGCCGTTCTTGCGCCGCGCATAGCTTGCGATGCCGATGGCGATCAGCAGCGTGAGGCCGTTGAACATCGGCTCGACCCAGAACGAGCCGCCGAATTGCTGGATGCCGGAGATGCCAACCACAAGGATGGCCACGCCGACGATGGTGCCCCAGACGATGACGCGGCCCGGCTTGATGGTGGTCGATCCGAGAAAGGCGCCGACCAGCGCGGGCACCAGGAATCCCGGCCCGACGCCGGCCTGGCCGATGCGCAGCTTCGAGGCAAGGATCACGCCGTTGATCGCGGTCAGCAGGCCCGAGGTGACAAAGGCGCCGATGACGAACTTGCGGGTCGGGATGCCGTTCAGGTCCGCGGCACGCTGGATCGCGCCGATGGCACAGAGGGAGCGCCCGATGGGAATGTATTCGCGCACGATCCCCATCGCGACCGAGATCGCGAGGACGCAGAAGCCGGTGATCGGCAGGCCGAAGATGAAGGTTCCGGTGATCGCGTAAAAGCCGTTCGGCAGCACCCCACCACCTGCGCCCCGCCGGTGTGCCAAAGCGCGATGGAGTAAAGCAGGGTGCCGGTGGGCGTTGTTGCAGACCGCGGCCGACCGAGGATTCACAGCGTGAATCCATCCGGTTGGAAGGGCGGCAGGACGAAGCCCCCGCCCGCCCGCGACCGCACGACGAACGGGTCCAGCGACACTGCCGCCCTGAAGCAGCGCGGCTCTTGGCGGATCCGGCTGGACAAGGGCATGGCCCTGGCGTGCGCTGCAGGACGGCCGCCCCGGTGGCCCTGCGGTGTTCTCTGATGCCACCATCCAGTTCTGCCCGACGATCAAGGTTCTGTTCACGCTGCCCTTGGCGCAGACGACAGGGTTGGTGGCCAGCCTGCTTCGGATGGCGACCTGGACTGGGCGGAGCCCGAGGATTCAACCCTTTGCCGCAGGCAGAAGACACTGGCCGTCCGGATCCCATAGCGGCGCACCGATGGGCCGCTCAATCTGTTGGTCGACCGCACCGGGATCAAGTTCCGCGGAGATGACGAGTGGCAGGCCCGAAAACACCGGCCGCAGGGCCGCCGCCAATCGCTGCCCGGCAGGCGATTGCTGACAATCGCCGACAGGGGGCGCAAGCTGCATCTGGCGATGGACACCGCCGCTTCGGACATCCGGGCGGTGGAGTTCATCCCCGGCAGCGACGGTGACCGCCCGGTGCTGCCGGAATTGCTCGACCAGATCCCCGAAGGCGAAGAGATCGGCACCGTCACTGCCCCCTCCCGGATATGCAAAGCATATCCTGTCGGACAACGGACGGCGCCTGCGACACCGCAGGTGCCACTCCGCCATCATCGACCGCCAGGCCACCGAGATCATACCGATCCGCAAGAACGGACGCCCCTGGCAGAAGGACCGCCCGGCCGCACGGGCCCGAAACGAAACCCTGCGCGCCACTGCGGCCGGGCGTTCCGGAAGCGCTGGACCGGATACCTTGCCCGCGGCAGGATCGAGGCGACCCTGTCATGGTTTGCAAGCAAACCATTGCCGGGCAATGGATGCGCTGGCTCATGGCCGTCAGAGAACGTATCAGTGCACGAGACCCCGACCGCCAGACCGCAGAAATCCGGATCCGCATCGCACTGATGAACCGCTTCTCGGCGCTCGGCACGGCCAAAATCGTTCGCGTGGCCTGAACCCGACGGGGAAAGGGGAAGTCACCCCGGATGCGCCATGGCGTGGACACCAAGCGGCTGCGGTCACTTGCAAGCCGGAACGCCGCTTCCGACTGAGCTCTGGTGCACAAATCACGAAGGATTCCCAGCGTGACTCCAGGGTGTTCGTCGGCTTCCATGGCTGCCGCGTCAGGGGCCGCGATCCCGCTGACCCAGCGCCCCGGCGGTGGCCAGGCTGACGGCAATCAGCGGCAGCGACAGCCCATAGGCAAACCGGATGCCCAGGTGGGCGGCGACATAGCCCAAGAGCGGCGGCCCCAGCAGGAAGATCAGGAACGAAAACTGCGCCAGCGCCGCGATGTTCAGCGCCGAAGACCGGTCCCGCCGCCGCGCCGCGGCCGACATCGCCAGCGGAAAGATGGCGCTGGTGCCAAGCCCCATCGCGGCGAAGCCCACCAGCGACAGCAGGGGATAGGGCGAGAAAACCACCAGCAGGCACCCGGCCAGAAGCGACAGGAACAGGATGCGCGCCAGCGTCGCGGGCGACGTGCGGTCGACCACCCCATCGGCGAAATAGCGCATCCCGCCCTGCAGCACCGCAAAGCACGACACGGCAATGCCCTGCCAGAACGCGTTCGCCGCGAAGGTGTCGCGCATGTAGATCGCCGACCAGTCCATGCTGGCGCCCTCAAGCAGCATGGCGGGCACCGTCACCACCACCAGCAGCAGGATCGCTGCCGTGGGGGTGGCGAAATGCGGCGTCTCCTGCCCCGCGATGCCGGGGCGGGCGGGCAAGGGGGCGTGACCGTGCAGCGCAAGCCAACTGCCCACCGCCACCAGCGGCACCACAAGGGCAAGGTGCACCTGCGGACTGACGCCCAGCGCTGCCACCTGCGCGCCGAAGAGCCCGGCGGCAAAGAAGCCGATGCTCCAGAACGCATGGCTGCGGTTCATGATCCTGCGGCCGATCACATGTTCGGTGCGGTCGGCTTCGGCGTTCAGCATGATCTCGATGCAGCCGATGGTGAGGCCGACCGGCAGCAGCAGCAGAAACAGGACGCCCGGCGACGGCGCATGGACGGCCAGCGCATAAAGCGCGGCCAGCAGCGGGATCGCGATCGGCAGCACACGCTCGAATCCCAGCCGTTCCAGCGTCTTGGCGGCAAAGGTCAGCGACACCAGCGTGCCGACCGGCGCCCCGATCAGGCCGAGCCCCAGCGCGGCGGTGCTGACGCCCATGCCCGATTGCACATCCGCAAGGCGCGGAAAAATGTTGCCCATCGCAAACGAATACAGCGCAAAGCCGACGAAGACACGGTGCGCGGGCGAAAGATTCAAGATCACGGAAATGTTCCTTTTGACCGGGCAGTGGTAGCGGGTTCATCTCCGCTTGCAAGTCGGATCGGGCGGGGCGCGGCGGCGCTGCCTGTTGCGCAGGGCGGTTGGTGCCGGACGCGCATGTGGGCCAGCACCGGCGAGTGGCCATCCGACCTGCCGCGACCCGCGAAGCACGATGGCAAGAAACCCGCGGACACCCCGGCGACCCTCCAGCCGCGGCTATTCAAGGATGTCGAGTTCCTCGTTGATCTCGTCGATGATGCGGGCGCGCTGGACGCTGGGTTCGCCCGCAAGGCCGGCGTAGGCCAGCGCCAGCAGGCGCAGCACGCTGCCCAGCGTCGTTTGCGTCGGCACAAGGCCGTAGTGGGCCACATGGCAGCGGAACACGATCTTCGAGAACCGCTGCGCCTGCGCCAGATAGGTGTGGTCGGTCAGGGTGATGACGTTCATCCGCGTCGTGCGGGCATAGGCCAGGATCTGGCCCAGCACCTTCGGCCGGGGGTCGAGCGTCAGCAGGATCAGCACATCGCGCGGGCCGGTCATCGCCAGATCCTCGGCCAGCGCGCCCTCGCTGCCGCCAAGGGTCTGCACGTCGGGCCGGAGGCGCGAGAACATGACGCGGCCCTGACGCGCCAGCCCCTGCTCCAGCCCAAGGCCGAGGAACCAGAGCCGCGGCGCATCGAGGATCAGCCGCGCGGCGTCGGTCAGCAGGTCGGCCCGCATCTCCTCGAAGGTGCGGGTCAGGTTGTCGAGTTCAAGGGTCAGATGCTCGCCGATCGCGCGGCCCAGAACCACGCGGTCGGAGCTTGCCACCGAGTAGGAATAGGGCTGGGTCCGGTTCCGTTCCTCGCGGGCCTGCAGCTTGGCCTCCTCGAAATCGGCATAGCCAAGCGAGCGGAAGAAACGCGCCGCGGTGGCCTTCGACACCTCGGCCAGGCTGGCGAGTTCGGTGGCCGTATGGGTTTCGACGATGCCCTGATTCGCGAGGATCACCTGCGCAAGCTTCTGCTCGCTGGGCGTGAGCCGCGAGATTTTCTCGTGAATCGTTAGGATTAGCCGTGTTGCCATATGCTATCCTGTCTTGGCCGCTGGCCCGGTGCAACCGCCTTGCGTTTATGAAACACATGTTTCAGAATGATGAAACAGTGAAACACGGCGAGGGCGCGGCGCATGTCGAAAACCCGAATCATCCGGCAGCAGATCTGGGCCAAACTCGCCGAGGTCGCCCGCCCCGACACCCGGTTTCACATGAACTTTGCCGAAGTCATTCCCGACTTCGTCGGCTCGGCGGGCTTTGTTGCACATATGGGCATGAGGCCGAAGTTTCCCTTTACCTGGACAGAGTTATGCCACGCGCTGCGTGATTGGCGTTCCGAGGGCGGTGAAGCGGTTCAGTATGGCGGCCCTGATCTGAAACTCGGCGACTTGACGGTCGAAGTCGCGTGAGCGGATGCGTTCGCCCAGGAGCTTGAAGCAATGCATCTTGGTTTCGACGAGGCTTCGTCGGTGGTAGTTGCTCCACCTTCGCCAGATTGCCCAGCCGAGGCGGCGGGTGGTTCGCAGGATGTCGTTGCGGGCGTGGGCCACCGGTGTGTTCTCTTTCCAGAGCCGACCATTGCGGCGGGTCGGGATGAGGGCGAAGGCACCCTGCGCGGCGATGGCCGCGTGGCAGGCCCGCGTGTCGTAAGCGCCGTCCGCACTGACTGATGCAATCGGCTGGCCGTCGGCGATCTGGTCCAGCAACGCGGGCAGCATGGGCGCATCACCGACACCGGCCCCGGTCACGTCGAT